>DAOKZM010000121.1:3453-8379 GCA_035325665.1 Thermomicrobiales bacterium
GGCGGAGCGGGGCAGCCTGCGCGTCCCAGCTGCGCTCGCTCAGCAGCCCGAGGTCGTAGGCGGCGGTCAGACCGGCCAGCCCGCCGGTGGACTCGGCCAGGTCGGCGCCGCCGATCCCGGCGATCTGTCCGGCGACGTAGATCGACGGCTGGCTGGCGCGCATTCCGTCGTCGTGGACGACGTGCCAGCCACCGCGATCCGGGTCGAAAGCCGTCTCGCACTCGGCCATCCGGGCGATCTCGGTGAGCGCCTCGAAGCCGAAGTGGATGCAGAGGGTATCGACGGCGACGGTGCGGTTGGTCTCCGGCAGCACCTGCCAGTCGGGATCGACGCGCGAGAACGTCACCTCCTCGACCTGGCCATCGCCGCGAGCGGCGGTGACGACGTGGCCGGAGTAGATCGGGATGTCATGGTGAGCGAGGACGCGGCGGTAGTCCCACGCCTCCTTGACCCGGCGCATCTGGCCCCAGAAGTGGTGCAGGTGGCGCAGGGGGGCGGTCGCCTGGCTGCCCTCGACGACGCCGACGACCTGGCCGCCGGCCTCGGCGATCTCGGCCGCGACGGCGAGCAGCAACGGCCCGGTGCCGGCGACGAGAAAGCGCCGGCCCGGCAGGACGGCGTCCTTGCTCAGCAGCGACTGGACCCCGCCGGCCATCACGACGCCGGGCAGCGTCCAGCCGGGGAAGGCGGCCGCCCGCTCCATCGCGCCGCCGGAGAGCACGACGGCGTCCGGGGTGAGAATGTCGGCCTTGTCATCGCGCAGGATGGCGACCTGGCTTGGCTGGAAGAGGCCCCAGGCGAGGGTATCGGTCAGAATGCTGAACCGATCTCCGTGCAGCGCCACGAGGCGGTCCTGGCCCTTCTCGACGCGCTCATCGAGGTCGCGACCGCGCTCGCCGCCGCGCGCCGCCGAGCGCTGCTTGTAGTACTGACCGCCGACGGCCGGCATCTCGTCGATGAGGGTGACCTGCGCGCCCTGCTGGAGGAGCGTGGTCGCCGCGGCGATCCCGGCCGGGCCGGCGCCGACGACGACGACCGCGGGGGTGGTGGCTCCGTCGCTCATGCGATCTCTCCTTCGGCGTCCCAGGCATGCGGCCGGTTGCGCTCGACGACGAGCCCGGCGGCGGCCGGGGTGACGCAGGCGCGGCAGCTCGGCGTGCCATCCACCGTCACCAGGCAGTCGAAGCACAGGCCGATCCCGCAGAGCATCCCACGCGGCTGGCCGCCGGGGGTCTCGCGCAACGTCCGGACGCCGCGCGCCAGCAGCGCGCCCAGGATCGTCTCCCCCGGATAGGCGGTGACGTCCTCGCCCTCCCACTTGAACGTAAAGGCTTCGCCGCGGGCGAGCCGTTGCCCGCGCAACTCCTCGATTCGCATTGTCCATCCCTTCCTCGTCGGCGCCGGGGGCATTATCGGGCATGAGAGGCGGAGACGCTACGTCATGCTATCGTCTCGCCATCGATCGGCCGGCACAACGGGAGAGGATGCGGGATGACGACGCTGCGTTATGTCGAGGAATCCGAGGCGGACGAGCGGATCGGCGCGGCCTATGCGGACATCAAGGCGGGCTTCGGCAACGGACAGGTGCCGAACGCCTACAAGGTTCTGGCCAACAACGCGACGATTCTTGAGGCGGCGGTCGAGCATCGCCACCGGGTGATGGACGAGGGCACGCTCGACCCGCTGCTGAAGGAGTTCCTCGCCTGGGCGACGGTGACGCTGCTGAATAACCGCTTCGGCATCCAAGTCCACACGGCCCGGCTGAAGCGTCTGGGGGTGAGCGACGCCGAGGTGTTGGAGGCGCTCGGCGTGCTGCAGTACTTCGCCGGCATCTCCGTCGTCATCAACGGGCTGGATCTGGGCGACGACGTGAACGAGAACGTGAAGCGGTTCCTCAGGAATGAGGGATAAGGGGCGAGGGGCGAGGGTGATGTAGGGGCGTGCGTCCGGGTCGCCCACGACCCGCCGGACCGGCGCCATTCCTCGCCGCGTAGGGGAGGGCGCCACGCGAATACGTCGGATACCTCCGACGTTCGGGCGCCCTCCCGCGTCAGGGCCACGACCATCGTGGGTGAGCGATGATCCGTCGACGTCTTCCGCTACGCCATGCGGGCGCCCCAACGCCGTAGCATGCCAACCGCCCTCGCAGCGCCAGCCCCTACGCGAACCCCTCATCTCTCACACATAAAGAAAAACCCCCGGTTTCCCGGGGGTCCCTCCAGAGCGTCGTCAGTTCAGATCGTCAGATCGGGCTGCGCGCCGCCCTTATCCAGCCAGGCACTGCTCTACGGAGTCTCGCCGACGCCGAAGAAGAACAGGCACGGGCCTTCCCAGTCCTGGAACGCGCGGAACTGGCCGCACGGGTTGTAGCTGTTCCAGATCACCGAGCCGTCGCCATCGACCTGGTAGTCGACGTTGCCGGTGGTCGCGACGTACGGCAGATCGCCGTCCGTGACGACCGAGCCGTAGTAGCCGTTCGGCAGGTTGTGCTGCGTCATGGTGTACGCAATGCCGATCGAGTACGCCGGCACGATCAGCGTCGAGGTGCCGAAGTTGGCCGCGTTGTAGCCCGACTGGTTCAGCCAGTGGACTTCAATCGGGTTGTGGACCGGCAGCGGGTTCAGCAGGGTCAGACCGGAGGTCGCGCCCATGCCCGTGGCCGGGTTGCCCTTCTGCACCAGCGGGTTCGTCTGAACGAAGCTCAGGTTCGCCGTGGCGTTGTAGGTCATGGCCTGGCCGACGTTGTTGTCGTTGCCGAAGTACTTGACCGCGTCCACCGCTGCCGCGACCGGGTAGTCGGACAGGATCAGCGCGCCAGCGACCTGATCGTACATCGGGTTCTGCTGGTTCTGGTCCTGCGCCGGCGCGCTCGGCCGGTAGGCGACGAGCATGCCGTGCGGGGCCAGCCGCTGGTCAACGACCTGGACCGCGTTGCCGTTGTGGACGTACTGGATGTTGACGTCGTTGTCGAGGTCAACCAGGTTGGCCACCGCGAAGCCGGTGTTCCAGCCGTTGTAGTCCATGTACACCGTCGGCGCGAACAGCACGTACTTGCCGACGAAGATACCGAACAGGCCGCCCTCGAAGTCGATCTCGCAGCGGCCCTCGCCGCAGTACGAGTCGTCCTGGACCTCGAAGTTCGCCTGGCTGCCGATGTTGGTCAGCCACATGTCGGTGCCGACCTTGTAGCGGTCAGCGATCGCGGCGACGGCATCGTCCGACAGGATGTGGACGTTACCGGTCCAGCCCTCGGGGACGTAGTCCGAGAGGGTAATCTGGTAGACATCGCCGACGTTGACGAGGATGTTCTGCTGCCAGCCCGGGTTGAGCGAGCCGGAGCCATCACCGTCGTTCGGGAAGAAGCGCAGGGTCACGGCCGCGTTCGCGTCGTAGCCCATATTCGCCACGGTGACGCGGGTGTCCCACGGGCCACCCGGGCCGCCGTTGGTCTGGACGATCGGCAGGTAGACGCCGTCGGCGAAGTCGTCGTAGAGGTCCGGATAGATCTCAGCGCCCGAGACGCCGTTGTAGCCCGAGACCGAGGTGTCGGCCGAGGTGGTGTACGGCAGGCTCTCGCCCGCGACAGCCGACTTCACGACACCGGCGATGTACATCGGGAAGTAGTACGTAACGTTGGCATAGGTCTCGACCGGGACGCAGTCCTCCGCGTCGCCGTCGCCATCGATGTCGACGCCGTACTGCCACTCGCAGACGATCTTGCTGCCCGTCACCGGCGCGGTGTAGTGGTAGTCGTCGTACAGAGCAGCGATGACCGGCGCGCCCGGCTCCGGGACGCCGATCTGGTCGGCGGTGAAGGTCTTCGACGCGCCACCGGCGAGGTAGGCGTAGGTGGTGTAATCCCAGCCATCGCCATTGCCGACGTAGAAGAAGACGTAGCCGTCGTCATACGACAGGTTCTGGACCGAGACCGAGCCGTCGGACTCACCCAGGCCGAAGTCGTCGTTGTTGTAAACCCACGGGAAGTAGACTTCCTGGGCGCCATCAATCTCGAACGCGAGATCGATGTCGCTCGCCCGGACGCCCGGGGTCCAACCCGGGTCAGAGGCGGCGGCGGCCGGCGCTGCGCCGAAGACGGCGAGCATTCCAGCCAGCATGCCCAGGGTGGCTACCACCCGAAGAAACCGTGATGGCTTCTTCAACTCTGGCTCTCCTTAACCCCACTGTGCTTGTTCGTGAACCCCACGACCGGCGCCGCAAGCACGCACTCGGTGCTGGCCGTTGCATGTGTGCCGGCGCGTGTTACACCCCGGCAGGCGCGTTTCACCTCGCTACACGCCTCCTTTCGCTACCCCACACGTTGCCACAACGCTTGTCAGGCTCGTACCGGAGTATATGAACCGACCTTGGCACTGTCAACGCGCGGGCCTCCGTCGCCTACGTACATACGCGCCCTGTTTCCCTGGCGCGACCCCTGCCGCGGGCGTCAGAGACCGGCGCATCCGCATCCGCGCCACCCCGGCTCTCCGCCGGCACAAACCCCTGACACTCTCCTAACGAACGACCGCGCTGGTGGTTGCGGAATCGGGGACGAGGGACGAGGGGATGAGGGACGGGGGATGGGGATGGAAAGGCTGCGCTGGGGCAGACTTCGGTCTGCCCGGCGCGGGGCGCCCGCTGGGCCATGGCGCAGACAGGTCGGGGACCTGTCCCGACGCAGCCGGTGAAGGTCGCATCACTCTCCGTCCCGCCGTCCAACGAGCGACGCCCCCTGGCTGGTTGCCAGGGGGCGTCGCTTAGGTCGCCGGTGCTTACACTATCGCGCTCTGCTCTCCCGACATCGGCCGAGCAGCTGCGCTGCTAGTCCACCGCCGGCATAACCTCGCAGACGACCTCATTGGTAACCGTGACATCCCGGCCTTCGACGACCGCGACGTTCTCGTCCGTGAGGTCGGACAGGTCGAAGTC
>DAOKZM010000122.1:0-6445 GCA_035325665.1 Thermomicrobiales bacterium
CCAGAGGGTGGCGACCATCCACGGCTCGCGCCGCGCGGCCGGGCCGGCGATCGACTCGCCGATCGTCTGGCTGCCAAGCGTGCCGCCGGCCGCCCCGTAGAAGCTCATCGTGGCGAAGACGAACGCCCGGCCGGCTGCGGCCAGCACGGGCGAGCGTCGTCGCGTGTCCGAAGCCATGCCCCTCCCTTCGTCCGACGCCTGACGGAGAGTCTACGAGGGTCGCGGCCTAGTGGCAGTCCACAATGATGCGCCGCCGGACGGCTCTCACGGCAAAGCATCGCGCCCGCCCCTGGCGGGGACGGGCGCGACATCAACCTTCGGATGGTGCGGCATCCTCCCATCCGCTACGGCGTGACGATGTTGAACGCCTCGCCGAAGGTGTCGAGCATGCCGAACAACTCGCCGATCTTCGCCGGGTTGCCGGTGAACGTGCTGGCGCCGCTGGCGATCGCCTGCTGCAGCGTCAGCACGCCGCCGAGGATGGCGTTGAGCGTCCGGCGTTCGAGCGTGACGGTGGTGTCGGCGTCGGCCGGCGGGACGCCCGGCGGGCACTCGATATACGTGAGCGCCGCGTTCTCCAGGTTCAGGACGTACTGCCCGTCCGGGTTGCGGAAGTTCCAGACGATGACGATGCGCTTGCCCTCGGCGTCGGGCGCGATCAGCCGCACGCCGAGGTAGTCGAAGATCATCGGGATCGTCATGGCCCCGACCGTGTCGTGCGAGCCGCCGCCCGGCCGGCTCAGCACGCCGTTGCGCAGCTCGTATGCGCCCATCAGATAGAAGTTGCGCCAGACCGCCGATTCGGCCTGGTAGCCAAGCTGCTCGAGGGCGTCGGCCTGCAGGTTGCGCGCCTCGTCGTTGTCGGGATAGGCGAAGACGACCTTGTTCATCACCTCGGCCACCCAGCGGTAGTCGCCGTTGCGGAAGTCCTTGCGCGCCCGCGACATTACGGCGTTGAGGCTGCCCATGTAAGAGATGTACTTCTTCGCGCTCTCCTCGGGTGGCAGCGGGTGAAGGTTGGCCGGGTTGGCGTCGAACCAGCCCAAGTAGCGCTGGTAGATCGCCTTGACGTTGTGGTTGAGCGTCCCGTAGTAGTCGCGCAGGAACCACTGCTGGTTCAGGCTCTCGGGGCGCTGGAGCATCTCAGCGATCTCGATCCCGGTGTAGCCGTGGTTCATCAGCCGCAGCGTCTGGTCGTGCATGTACTTGTACATGTCGCGCTGGGCTTTGAGGAACGCGACGACCTGCTCCTGGCCCCACTTGGGCCAGTGGTGCTGGGAGATGACGACGTCGGTCCGGTCGCCATAGAGCGCGATCGCCTCGTTGAGGTAGTAGGCCCAGGCGCTGGCGTCGCGGACCTGCGCGCCGCGGAGCGTGAGGATGTTGTGCAGCGTGTCGCAGGCCAGCTCGGCCGAGTCGAAGACGCGGTACTGCGGGAAGTAGACCGTCATCTCGGCCGGCGCCTCGGTCCCCGGCGCGAGCTGGAATTCCATCTCGACGCCGCCGATTGTCCGGGTCTCGCCGGTCGCCATGATGACGTCGTTCGGGGCGATGAAGCTGACCGCTCCGTCGGAGCGGGTTTTGCCGAGGCCGGCGTCGACCTGGCCCTTCTCGCCACGCGGCAGGAGCGGGGCGTACATGTAGTCGGCGCGGCGGTTCATCGCGGCCCCGGCCATCACGTTCTCACTGACCGCCGCCTCGAGGAAACCGTCCGGCGCGACGATCGCGACGCCGCGCTCGGCGATGTCCGCATCGGAGACGACCCCGCGCACGCCGCCGAAGTGATCGACGTGGCTGTGGGTGTAGATCACCGCCGCGACGGGCTTCTGGGGGCGATGCTCGTAGTAGAGGTCGAGCGCGGCGCGAGCGACCTCGGCGGAGATGAGTGGGTCGATGATGACGAGCCCGTCCGGCCCCTCGACGATCGTCATGTTCGAGAGGTCGAAGCCGCGCACCTGGTAGACGCCCTCGACGACCTCGAACAGGCCATTGAACATGTTGAGCCGGGCCTGGCGCCAGAGGCTGGGGTTGACGCTGGGCGGCGCTTCCTCCTGTCCGAGGAATGCGTAGTTGGGGAGATTCCAGACCTCGCGGCCGTCCTCTGCCGTGACGACGAGGTCCGGCCGGGTAGCGATGAAGCCGCGCGCGGCGTCGGCGAACGAGTCGATGCCGGCGATCTGGTGCTCGTTGGCGAAGTCGAGCATCTCGAGCACCTCGGCGTTGGCCTTGGCGGTCATCGCCGTCGCGTCCTTACCGGGGATGGGGCCGTCGGGTGGTGGCGGCGCGGCAGGCGGGATGTCCGCCTCCCAGCCTGGCAGCGTCGGCTGGCCGGACGCGAGCGTGGTGAGCTCGGGCATGGCGCCCAGCCCCACGACAGCCGCGCCGGCGGCCGAGGCCTTGATCAACGTCCGTCGGGTGAGCTTCACGTTGTCCTCCCTACTCGCGGCGGGGCCTGCCGTTCCTGCCGCGACGCCATCGGCCCTGCCGAGCCAGTGCATCGGGTGTTGTTTGAAGGATCCAGACGAGCTCGTCGTTGGTGGCCGGCGACAGCGTGGTGCGCATGATCTGGCCGCCGAGGTGGCTCAACCGTTTGGCCAGCGCGCCCCGCGGGACGGCCTCGTGGGCGAGGACGAACAGCGCCGACGTGCCGGGCCGGAGCTCCTTCGCGGCGCCCTTCAGGTCGCTGGTCAGGATGCCCGTATCGGTCAGTCGCCCGACGACCTCACCGGCGGCCGTCCCGACGAAGATCAGCGGCTGGACGGCCGTGGCCAGAGGGGCGGAGATGCCGATCCGGGGGCCCGCGGCCCTGGGCTTGCCTTCGAGGTCGATGTCCTGGGTGAGCCGCTTCCTGCCGTTTCGCTCGTGGACGACGACGGCGGTCTCGAGCACATCGGCGAGGCCCTCGCTCTGCGCGCGCCTGACGAGGATTCGCGCCTCGTCTGCCTTGAACTCGTCGTCGTAGGCGATGGCGACGAGATGGATTGGTGTCTCGGTCATCGTGTCCCTCCAATCGATTCCCGGCCTACGCATCCAGCGCGACCGAGATGCCGGTCACGATCCCGATGATGACGAGGAACACCGTGACGGCCACCGTCAGCGAGGCGCGTGGCATGTGCTCCTCGACGAGGATCCCCTTGAATTCGGGCCCCCGGAGGTACGTGGCGACCAGGCGGTGCTGCCAGAGCGCGATCAGGGCGGCGAGGGTGCCGACGGCGATGAAGGCCAGCCCGAAGTTGCGTGGGGACTCCGAGCGCAGGACGGTCGTGTCGGAGGCCTCCTCGACCTTCTTCAGGAACTGGTAGATGGTGAAGCCGAAGCCGATGAGCGACAGGGAGGTGCGGTTCCAGGCCATCATCGTGCGCTCGAGCGCCATCCCGGTGCGCATCCAGGCGAGGCGGGTGTTTGTGTCGGCCGGGGTACCGCCGTCCTTGTCCCGGCGAGGCTCCAGGAGTGACGTCCGTTCGCGTTGCTCGGCCAGCATGGCCTGCTCCCCTCCGCTCGTCTTCCGACGAGGCGGGACCGGATTGGGTCCCGCCTCTCCGGCGCGCTGCCTTACGGCACCAGCTCGATCTCCCCGGGTCGCCAGGTCTGGTCGAACCACGGCTCCAGCGGGCCGTAGAGCCGCAGGCCGGCGAACCAGCCCTTGCCGGGGATGGTCTGGATCCAGTTCGACTCCTTGCCGGCCGGGGGCTGCGGGCCGAAGTGAATGTCGACCGACGTGTCGGCGTTTACGGCGAGGTTTGCCGTCTCGCTGCTGATGCTGGGAACGCGTTGGTCGGTCTGCAGCATCGAGCGCGTCTGCGGATCGTGGACGATCACCGACCAGAAGTCCTTGGCCGGGATCGGGCCCGGCAAGTGCAGCCGGTAGGTCCTGGCGCCGTCGAGGTAGCGGCCGGCGGCGTCGTGGCAGATCACGGCGTACTGGGAGCCGATGCCGACCATCTTCACCGTCATCGCCGGACTGATACCCCAGCCGAGGCAGAAGAATCGCGCCCGCGCATCAAGGTTGAGCACGCCATCAGGCGAGAAGTCGTGGCCACCGATCCACGGCGCCTGCCAGGCACTGTTGGCGTAGTAGGGGGCGCCGGGGTCGCGCGTGCGGAAGGCGAGGGCGCGGGCGGTCGCGTTGCCGACGGCGGCGGCCTCGGCCAGGATGCGCTGCATCCTGGCGTCCGGCGCGAAGGGCTGGTCTTTGCGGATGCCGATGGCCGCGAGCAGCCCTCGTGTCTCAGGGGCGATCGCGTCCAGCGGCTCGTCCTGCACGACGGCGGCGATCCCGTCGAAGAACGACGCGTCGGTGGGAGCGACCGAGCTCCAGGCCTTCCCGGAGATGTCGACGAAGGTCATCGGTGGCGGGGCCGACGCCTGCTCCAGCGGATAGACGCGGAAGTGCTGCTTCGTGTTCTCGACGGCCGGGCGCGGGTCGCCGTCCACGAGGAAGCCGCGGAATACCAACAGATGCCCGAAGGCCCGGGAATGCACGACGAAGTAGCCCTCGGGGACGGGGCCGGTGTAATCCGGCGGCAGTAGTAGGTACTTTCCGCCCTGGCCCCTGTCCGGGCCGGCGTTACCCACGTCGGCGACGTAGCTCTGCCAGGCGTCGTCGATGAAGCCCAGCACGCGCGGTGGGATCTCGATGACGAGCGGTCCGTCGTGCGTGTCGAGCCAGACGAGGTTATAGACGGCTTCGGTGTTCGGCGTCAGGAACAGCGGACGGGAGTCGAGTAGCGACTCGGTGATGAGCACCGTCTGGTTGTCGGGGCCGAAGGTGCGGATGCCGGTGCGCATCGCGTAGAACGACGCCGCCGGGAGTGCGGTGAGAAACGCCTGGACGGCGCGCTGGACGTCGAGGTTGTCGTAGACCATCTGCACCGTCGCCTCGTCGGGCAGACCGTCGAAGAAGCGCAGCGTGCCGAGACGGGTCTCGACGCTGTCGGGGGTGGTGATGGCCGCCGGAATCTCGGTCGCCATCCTGGGCTTCACTTGCATGTCAAAGGCTCCTTTCCCCATCCGTGATGCTCACGGGTCTATGACCTCCGGCTCAGGCTGCCCGGCAGGCGGCTGGCAGCGCGAGCCGGGTGAGCGGCAGGCTCAGGATCGTCGGCAGCACGACGACCCGGCGGAAGCCGGGATCTACGGGGGCGCCTGGGTGGTTGTGGGTTCATGCGGCGATCTCCTCCCGTGGCAAGGGCTGGACAACCATCCGCCGGAGCGGACGGAGCCGCGGAGATCGTTGCTGGCTGGCCGCCACATCGGGCAGCAGTGACATGACCACCCGCGGGGCCGCTTGAGCCGCGCTCGGACCGGGAGGCAGACGCGATGCTCCTGTAGATGTCATACGCCCATTGGCATGTCAAAGTCGTGATGGACATAGACCGAACGCGCAACAGTTTCGTGACAGCGTGGGGGCATCGACATTGACAACCCGCGCCGCTCGGGTGATCCTGCCGGGGCAGTGGAACCGGATCGAGTGAGGAGTGGGACATGGCGGACCAGGCGACGATTCGCGACATCGAGAAGCATGTGCTCGGCGAGGTCTGGACCTCGGACGAGATGTACAGCCATCTGCGCTACCTGTGCGACGACCTCGGCTCGCGCTTTGGCGGCTCGGAGAGCGAGCACCAGGCGGCCGAGTTCCTGCTCGGCAAGATGCAAGAGTACGGGCTGCAGAACGCGCACCTGGAGGAATTCCCGGTCTACACCTGGGAACGCGGGGCGTGCGAGCTGACGCTGCTGGCGCCGGTCGAGCGGAAGATCTCGGCGATCTCGATGCCGTTCACTGGCAGTGGCGACGTCGAGGGCGAGCTGATCGACGTCGGCGAAGGGGAGACGGCCGACTTCGAGCGGACCGGCGACGCGATCCGCGGCAAGATCGTCCTGACCGCCGCTGAGACGAACCGGCCCGGCGAGGTGACGCTGCACCGCACCGACAAGTTCCGGCTGGCGGTCGAAGCCGGCGCGATCGGCTGCATCTTCGTCAACAAGAACCCTGGCATGCTGCACATCACCGGAGCGCTCTATGCTCACAACCCGGGGGGCAAGGAGGATAGCGACCACGAGGCGGCCATTCCGGGCATCGGCATCAACCACGAGTCGGGCAGCCTGATCCGCCGCCTCGCCGAGCGCGGCACGGCACGGGTGAGGATCCACACCGAGAACCGGACGCGCCTCTCGAAGTCGTACAACGTCGTCGGCGATATCCCTGGCCAGCACCCGGATGAGATCGTGCTGATGGGCGGCCACTACGATGGCCATGACGTCGCCCAGGGCGCGGCCGACGACGGGGCCGGGACGCTGGTGGGGCTGGAGGCCGGCCGGGTGCTGGCGCCGTTCGCCGGCAAGCTGCGCCGGACGATCCGGATCATCTGCTTCGCGTACGAGGAGCTGGGTCTCGGCGGCAGCTTCAAGCACGCCGAGCGCTACGTCGGCGGCGACGAGAAGCTGG
>DAOKZM010000122.1:6455-8376 GCA_035325665.1 Thermomicrobiales bacterium
GCTGGTGATTGCTCTCAACCTCGATGGCGCCGGCCGCGAGGGCAAGGAGCAGATCACCACCACTGGCGACGAGGCGCTAGCGGCGTACTTCCGCCAGATGTCCGGCGACCTGAAGTACGACATGGAGGTGCGCAACCGGGTCGGCGTGCACTCCGACCACTTCCCGTTCTTCCTGGAAGGCTTCCCCAGCGCGACGCTCAACACGCGCGACTCGACCGCCGGGATGATCGGGCGCGGCTACGGCCACACCGAGGCGGACACGGTGGACAAGGTCACCCTGCGCGGCCTGCAGTCCGGCGCGGCGGCGGCGGCGCGGGTGGCGGTCCACCTGGCCAGCGTGGAGCCATTCCCGGTCGAGCGGCGCGGCAAGGACGCCGTGCTGGCCGAGCTGGAGAAGGGCGGCCAGGCGCACTTCCTGGAGCATCACTGGGGCAACGCGAACCGCGTCCGCTGAGCCTGTTCGCGCCCCGGCCGGAGCTATCCGGCCGGGGCGCGCCGCGTGCTACGATCGGGGCATCGGGCAGCAGTCGCGACCGAAGGCAGGTCAGGATGACGATGACGCGGCACTACACCATCGACGACCTCGCCGCGATCGAGGAACCGGGGCGCTACGACCTCATTCGCGGGGATCTACTGAGGATGCCACCAGCTGGGGGACAGCACAGCGAAATCGGTGTCAATCTCATCTACCTGCTCTGGGGATACGTTCGTGAAGCCGGAACAGGTCGGGTCTATGGACCCGATGCCGGCTTCGTGCTGTCTCGTGATCCCGATCTTCTGCTAAGCCCGGATGCAGCGTTCGTCCTGACTGAGCATCTTCCTCCATCTGACAACCGTCGAGGGTTTCTTTCGTTGACTCCGGATCTGGCCGTTGAGATCGTCTCGCCGTCTGACCGGGCGTCGGACGTTGACGCGAAGGTGGCGGAGTATCTGCGTGCCGGGACGCGGGTCGTGCTCGTCGTCCAGCCGCCGCTGCACTCGATTGCCGTCTGGACGCCCGACCTGCGCGCCCGGGTCTATGGCGAGGGCGAGGAGATCGACCTCGGCGACGTCCTGCCCGGCTTCCGGCTGCGCGTGGCCGACGTCTTCGCCTGATACGCGAGAGCAGCACGACCGATGACTGATTACGGACATGACCTCGAATTCGGCTACTTCCTCATCCCCGACAGCAGCGATCCCGGCGGGATCCTCGACCTCGGAGAGCGGCTGGACGCGCTGGGCTACGACCTGATTGGTATCCAGGACCACCCGTACCAGCGCCGCTTCTTCGATACCTGGGCGCTGATGGCGATGATCCTGGCGCGGACGGAGCGGGTGCGGGTCTTCCCCGACGTCGCCAACCTGCCGCTGCGGCTGCCGGCAATGCTGGCCAAGGAGGCGGCGACGCTCGACCAGCTCAGCGGCGGGCGGTTCGAGCTGGGACTGGGAGCCGGGGCGTTCTGGGACGCGATCGCGGCGATGGGCGGTCCGCGCCGCTTTCCCGGCGAGGCCGTCGGGGCGCTGGAAGAGACGATCGCGATCATCCGGGCCATGTGGAGCGGGCAACGCGGCGTGCGGCTCGAGGGCGAGCACTATCGCGTTGTAGGCGCGCAGCCGGGGCCGCTTCCCGCCCATGACATCGGCATCTGGCTCGGGGCGCTTGGCCCGCGCATGCTGGGCCTGACCGGCAGGTTGGCCGACGGGTGGGTGCCCTCGATGTCGTACCTGGCTCCGGGCGCGAGCCTCGAATCGCAGAAGATCATCGACGCCGCGGCCCGCGAGGCCGGCCGCGACCCCTCCGCCATCCGTCGCATCTACAACATCAACGGCAGCTTCGCGCCGTCCGCGGCGCAGCCATTCGGGCCGGCCGACCGCGAGGTCGTCGGGCCGCCCGAGCACTGGGTCGCCGCGCTCACGTCGCTGGCGACCGAGTATGGCTTCG
>DAOKZM010000123.1:0-2715 GCA_035325665.1 Thermomicrobiales bacterium
GGCGTTGCACGTCCGCGGCGTGGTCGCTGAACAGCTAGCCCTGTCGTATGCCGACCTGGCAGGGTTCCCGGCGGTCCAGCAGCAGACGACGCTCACCTGCATCTCGAACAAAATCGGCGGCGACCTGATCTCGAATGGCGACTGGGCCGGAGTTCGGCTGGCGGACCTGCTGGCGCGGGCCGGAGTCTCGCCGGACGTGCGGGACGTCGCGCTCTATGCCGCCGATGGCTACACCGAGTCGCTGCCGCTGCCGGTGGCGATGGACCCGGATGTCCTGCTGGCGGTCCAACTCGACGGGAAGCCGCTCAACCGGGCGCATGGCGCGCCGGCGCGGCTGGTCGTGCCGGGGAAGTACGGCATCAAGAACGTCAAGTGGGTCGAACGCATCGAGCTGGTTGCGGGCGACGTGAAGGGTTACTGGCAACAGCGCGGCTGGACCGAGGACGCGACGATCCAGACGATGTCGCGGATCGACCTGCCGGCCAACCGGGCGGTCGTCTCCCGCGGCGCCGTGGCGTTCGGGGGGATCGCCTATGCCGGGGATCGCGGCGTCAGCGGCGTGCAGCTCAGCTTCGACGGCGGCGCAACCTGGATCGATGCCGACTCGGTCGAGGAGGTGGCGCCGCTGTCGTGGGCAATCTGGCGTTCCACGTGGAACGCGGAGCGGCCAGGCGCCTACCGGGTGCTGGCGCGAGCGATCGACGGCCAAGGGCAAATACAGACGGCGGAGCGGCGCGACCCGATCCCGGACGGCGCGACCGGCTACCACGCGATCGAGGTCGGCGTGATCTGATGGCGACGACGGCTGATCCGGCACTTGGGGGGTGACGTAGAATTGACGGGGCAACTGTGGAATGAATTGAGAACGGCTCGGACTGACGTTGTATCGCATCGACCATGAAGAAGAGGGACTGGACTACCGGCGTCGCTACCAGGGGCTGATCGGCATCAATAGCAAAGTCCCCATTCGCGACCGATCGATCCTTGGGCTGGTATACACGCCGGGAGTTGCTGAGGCTTGTCTGGAGATCGTCGAGCACCCGGAGTCGGCTTTCGACCTGACGAGCCGGGGCAACACGGTCGCGATTATCTCGGACGGCTCGGATCTGTTCGGCCGGGAGGGCGGCTCGCCGGAGGCGGTGCTGCCGATCCTGGAGAGCAAGAGCGTCCTGTTCAAGACCTTCGCCGGTATCGACGCCTTCCCGATTGCTCTTGACATAACGGACCCGATCGAGATCGTCAACACCGCCGCCGCGCTGGCGCCGACGTTCGGCGCTATCTGCATCGACGACATCAGCGCGCCGCGCTGCTTCACGGTGGCCGACCACCTCGAGAAAGCCTCGACCATCCCGGTCTTCGCGAACCAGCACCACGGGACGGCGGTATTGGTCCTCGGTGCGCTGCTGAACGCGACCAAGCTGACGAACCGGCGGCTGGAGGACTCCCGTGTCGTGATCGCCGGGAGCGGCGTCGCCGGGGTGGGCGTGGCCCGGCTGCTGCACCGGGTCGGCGTTCGCGACATCATCGTCTGTGACCGGGCGGGCGCGATCTACACTGGCCGGGCCGAACGCATGAACTGGGCGAAGCAGTACCTCGCCAAGGAGACGAACAGCGACCGGCGGCGCGGCTCGCTGGCCGACATGCTGCGCGGCGCCGACATCTTCGTCGGCGTGTCATCCGAGGGCATCCTGACGCCGGAGATGGTCTCCTCAATGGCGCCCGACCCGATCGTCCTGGCGCTGTCGATCCCGCACCCGGAGATCGACCCGTCGCTGGCCAAGCAGGCGGGCGCGGCGGTCGTCGCGACCGGCCGGTCCGACCACCCGAACATGATGGACATCTCGCTGGTCTTCCCCGGCGTCTTCCGCGGGCTGCTGGACAGCGGCGCGCGGAACATCCGGCTGCGGACGCTGGTCTACGCGGCTGAGGCTCTGGCCTCGCTGGTGCCGGAGAATGAGTTGAACCCGGACAACATCGTGCCGCGCATCTTCGACTATCGCGTCGCCCCGGCGGTGGCGGCGGCGGTCGTCCAGGCAGCGGTCGAGACGGGGGAGGCGCTGTACGACGTGCACCCCGAAGCGGTCGCCGAGCGGACGAGGCGGTTCGTCTACGAGGGGGTGATGCTGCCGCGGGCGACGGCCAACGGCGGAGTCTCTCCACAGGCCAGGCGGAAGCCGCAGGGGCTGCGCGAGGAGGCGCTGGACCTGCGGCGACGATTCGGCGGCGTCCTCGAGATCAACTCGAAGATACCGATCAAGGACCATCACATCCTGAACGTGCTCTACGTGCCGCCCGCCGCGCTGGCGCCCGCAGCCGAGATCTACCGCGATCCGATGTCGGTTTTCGAGCTGACGGTCAAGGACAACGTCGTCGCGATCGTCACCGACGGCACGGCGGTGCTGGGGCTTGGGGACATCGGCGCCGAGGCGGCGTTGCCGGTGATGGAGGGCAAGGCGGTCCTGTTCCACACCCTGGCCGGCGTTGAGGCGTTCCCGATCTGCATCGCCGAGCGCGACCCGGAGAAGCTGGTCGACATTGTTGCCGGCATCTCGCCGTCGTTCGGCGGGATCAACCTGGAGGACATCTCTGCGCCGCGCTGCTTCGAGATCGAGCGCCGCCTGCAGGAGCGGCTGAAGCTGCCGGTGTTCCACGACGACCAGCACGGGACCGCCGTCGTCGTGCTGTCGGCGCTGCTGAACGCGCTGCGGCTGCGCG
>DAOKZM010000123.1:2725-8374 GCA_035325665.1 Thermomicrobiales bacterium
CGACGACCGCCGCGTACACCCCACCGGTCGAGAGGCTGCGCGAGACGCCAATCGAGAGCGTGCAGGTGGTCGTCAACGGCGCGGGCGCTGCCGGGATCGCGGTGTCGAAGCTGCTGTTGTCGTCAGGGGTCGGCGACATCATCATGTGCGACCGGCTGGGGATCATCTCGCGAAACCGCACGACCGGCATGAACCCGGCGAAGCGCGAGATGGCCGAGCTGACGAACAAGGAGAACGTCGACGGGACGCTCCACGACGCGCTGGCGGGCGCGGACGTGTTCGTCGGGGTGTCGGGCGCCGGGGCACTGACGCCGGCCGACATCGGCGTGGTGAACCCGGACCCGATCATCTTCGCGCTGGCGAAACCGAATCCGGAGATTGAGCCGGGCCTGGCCCGCGAGAGCGGCGCGCTGGTCGTGGCGACTGGCCGCTCGGATTATCCGAACCAGGTCAACAACTCGCTTGCCTTCCCGGGCATCTTCCGCGGCGCGCTGGACGTCAAGGCGCTCGATATCAACGACGCGATGAAAGTCGCGGCGGCGCACGCGATTGCGGACCTCGTGAGCGCGGACGAACTGGAGCCGGACTACGTCATGCCGGCCGCGCTCGACCTGCGCGTGCCGCCAGCAGTGGCGGCGGCGGTGGCCCGGGCGGCCATCGAGACGGGGGTGGCTCGGGTAGCGCTGGACCCGGCCGAGGTTGCCCAGCGGACTCACGACCGCATCTATACCGGGATGCCGGTAACGTAAGAATAGAGCGCCCATGGCCCAGAGGGCTCCCCGGCGCGGACAGGGCGAGCCCTGTCTCTACTCCAAGCCTGCTTATATCGGCTCCTACTGTCTCACGGCGAGAGACGGGAGAGCTGCCACAGGCCGCCGGGTTCGCGGGCGTACTGAATGCGGTCGTGGAGACGATTGGGGCGGCCGTGCCAGAACTCGAACGTGTCCGGGGTGAGGCGGTAGCCGCCCCAGAACGGCGGTAGGGGAACTTCCAGTCCGTCGTACTGATCGACCAGGGCGGCCATGCGCTGTTCGAGGTATTCACGGGACGGGATGACGCTGCTCTGGCGGGAGGCCCAGGCGCCGAGCTGGCTGAGGTGGGCGCGCGAGCGGAAGTACGCCTCCGATTCCCCGCGGCTAACCTGCCCGACGCTGCCTTCGATGCGAACCTGGCGCGTTAGCTCAGGCCAGTAGAAGAGCAGCGCGGCGCGCGGGTTGGCCTGAAGCTCCGACCCTTTGCGGCTGTCATAGTTGGTGTAGAAGACGAAGCCGTCGTCGTCCATGCCCTTGAGCAGGACGACGCGGACGGAGGGCCGACCGTCGGGAGTCGCGGTGGCGAGGATCATCGCGTTCGACTCGATGACGCTGGCGTCCACGGCATCCTGGAACCAGGCCTTGAACTGGCGGAACGGGTCGGGATCGACATCGGCATCGCCGACCCCCGGCTGGCCATACTCGCGGCGCATGTCTGCGATCGACAGGCCGGCCTTGGTCGAATCGGTCATCACTCGTCGTCCCTGCTGCATGCCCTGGCCCGGTCACGGCCCTCAACGGCGACCACCCGTCATGATACATCCGTGTTCGGGAGGGACGCGGGCTGGATGAGTCGTTCGAGGGCATCGGCCGGCGTGCCGTGGCGGGGGATGACGCGGCCGTCGCGCAGCCCCCAGAGCTGTCCGTCGAAGCGGTCGATGAACCAACGGTCGTGCGAGACGCTAAGGATCGGGCCGGGGTAGTCGGCGAGCGCGTGCTCGAGCTTGGTCAGCACGTCGAACCCGAGATGATTGGTCGGCTCGTCGAGGAGGAGCACGGTCGGGTGCTCGGCGAGCAGCCGGGCGAGCTGGAGCTTGCGACGCTGGCCGGCGCTGAGGACCGCGACCGGCTTGGCGATGTCCTCGATCGTGAACAGGCCGTAGCGGATGAGCTCGTCGATCGCCTCCTGACCATGGAGGGCGAGGCCCTGGCGGTACACATCGAGGACGGCGCCGGTCTCACCGGATAACTCGGCGTCCTGGTCGAGGTAGCCGAGCCGGACACCACGGGCGATGCGGACGTCGCCGGCCGTCGGCCGCAGCCGGCCGGCGATGATATCGAGCAACGTGGACTTTCCAGCGCCGTTCGGCCCGACGAGGACGATGCGGTCGCCAGCGCCAACGACGAACGAGATGTCGTCGAGGACGACCTGGCCGTCCCAAGCCTGGGTGATGCCGGAAACGCTGATGACCTCGGCGCTGCGCGCCTCGTCGACGTCGAAGACGGGCAGGATGCGGAGCGTGCTGGGCGGCTTGGCGACTGGCTCAGCCTCGATTCGCCGCAGCCGCTCCTCGGCGGCGCGGACGTTGCGCGCGATGGCGACGTCGACCCTGCCCCCCTTGAAGTCGTAGGCCATCTTGGCCGGGTCGCGCGGGGCGCGGTTGTGGGCGACCTGGCGGCCGGTCAGGCGGATGACCCGGCGCAGCTCGCGAATCTCGTCCTGCTGAGTCTCATACTCCTCGACCCAGGCGGCCATCTCGCGCCCGCGCGCCCGCTCGTAGTCGGCGTAGTTACCAGGGTACTCGGTGGCGGTCCGGGTGCGCTCGTCGATCTCGACGATGCGGGTGGCAGCGCGATTGAGGAAGGCGCGGTCGTGGGAGACGGCGACGATGCCGCCGCGATAGACGGCCAGGTACTCCTCCAGCCAGCCAAGCGCGGCGAAGTCGAGATGGTTGGTCGGCTCGTCGAGAAGCAGCAAGTCGGGCGACTTCAGCAGCAGCGTTGCGAGGAGGACGCGCTCCTGCTCTCCGCCGGAGAGGGTAGCGAAGGGACGGTCGCGAGGCAGGTCGGCGAGACCGAGGCCGGCGAAAACGATCCCGATCTGGTGATCCAGCTCGTAGCCGCCGCGGCGCTCGAAGCGCTCCTGGAGCTCGCCGTACTCGTGGAGCAGCGCATCGAGGTCATCGCTGGCGTCCGCGAGCGCCAACTCGATCTCGCGCAGGCGGGACTCGATCCCGCGCAGCTCGCCGACCACCTCGTAGACGAGGTCGTCGACGGTCGCGCCGGGGAGGCTGGGCGGCTGCTGCGCGAGGTAGCCGACAGCGACGCCGTCAGGGATGACCACCTCTCCGCCGTCGGGCGCAACCTCGCCGGTGATGATACGCAGCAGCGTGGACTTGCCGACGCCGTTGGCGCCGACGAGGCCGAGGCGATCGCCGTCGTTGACGACGAAGGAGATGCGTTCGAGGACGGGATTGGGGCCAAAGGTCTTGGCGACCCGAGAGACACTGAGCAGCATGTTGTGCCTGTAACCTCATCGCGAGACGATGGACGACACGAACCGGCCAGGGCCGGATCAGGGGATGGATTGGTTACAGGTCAGTGGTCAACGGAGGGGTGACTCCTCAGATCGGCGCGGGGACGCGCGGCCGCGTCAGGGTGACAGCCTAGCACGGGGTCGGGCGGGGTGGCAAGCGGGGGTTGGCGCGGGGCGGCGCTCCGCGGAGCAGGCGCAGGCGCCGGACAGAGCGAGCGCTGTCCCTACGCAACGGCGTCGTTGCGTGGTTCGGTGAGGGTCCGTAAGATGCCAGAACGGCGGACGCACTGGCGCAACGACACAGCGAGGGGGACGCGTGAGTACATCGACGGATACAACGAAGGACGTGCTGTTCGAGCGACGCGGCCGGGTGGCGTGGGTGACGTTCAACCGGCCCGAGGCACGCAACGCGATGACATTCGAGATGTATGACCGGCTGGTGAGCATCTGCGACGAGGTCGAGGCCGACCCGGCGATTCGGGTGGTCGTGCTGACCGGGGCAGGGGAGAAGGCGTTCGTCGCCGGGACGGACATCAGCCAGTTCCGCGCGTTCAAGAAGCCGGACGACGCGATCGGCTACGAGGCGCGGATCGAGGGGGCGCTGGCGCGGCTGGAGGCGGTGCAGCGGCCGACGATCGCGGCGGTGCGCGGCTACGCGGTCGGCGGCGGGGCGCAGATCGCGCTGACCTGCGACCTGCGGATCTGCACGCCGGACGCGAAGTTCGGGGTGCCGATCGCGCGGACGCTGGGCAACGCGCTGTCGATGAACGGGTACGCGCGGCTGGTGGATCTGGTCGGGCCGGCGCGGGCGAAGGCGATCATCTTCACCGCCGACATGGTGACGGCCGAACAGGCGCAGGCGATCGGGCTGGTCAACGAAATCGTCGAGCCGGACGAGTTCGAGGAGCGGGTAAGCGCGCTGGCGGAGAAGATCGCCGGCCACGCGCCGATCACCCTGCAGGTCACGAAGGAGTCGGTGCGCCGGGTGCTGCACTCGCGCCGGCCGCCGCGCGACACCGACCTGATCGTCAAGGCGTACATGAGCGACGACTTCAAGGAGGGGGTCAACGCCTTCCTAGAGAAGCGCAAGCCGGACTGGAAGGGGCGGTAGAGGTGGTCGGGGAGGAGAGGACGATGCCGCTGTCCGGCGTCCGGGTAATCGACCTGGGCCGCCACTTGGCCGGCCCGACGGCGGCGATGTGGCTCGGCGACCTTGGCGCGGACGTGATCAAGATCGAGAACCCGGGCAAGGGGGAGGACGCCCGGTCGAGCGGCCCGCCGTTCTACAACAAACGCTCGCTGGCGCTCGACCTGAAGCGCCCCGAGGGGCAGGAGATCTTCTGCAGGCTGGCGGCGACGGCGGACGTGGTCGTCGAGAACTTCCGGCCGGGGGTGATGGAGGCGCTGGGGATCGGTTACGACACAGTCGCCGAGACGAACCCGGGAGTGATCTACTGCTCGATCTCGGGCTACGGGAAGGACGGGCCGTACGCAAGTCGGCCGGGACTCGACCAGATCATCCAGGGGGTCTCGGGGCTGATGAGCATCACCGGCTTCGAAGGGGGTGAGCCGACGCGCGTCGGCATCCCGATCGCCGACCTGCTGACCGGGCTGTTCGGGGCGTATGGGGTGCTGGCGGCGCTGCAGGCGCGGGAGCGGACCGGGCGTGGGCAGCGCGTCGAGACGTCGCTGCTGGAGAGCATGGTCGGCACGCTGGCGTTCCAGGCGACGCGCTACCTCAACGGCGGGGACGTCCCGCCGCCGGCCGGCAACCACCATCCGATCAACGCGCCGTACGGGGTGTTCCGGGCGAAGGACGGCTACGTCACGATCGGCGGGACTGGCGACAAGCGCTGGCCGCTGCTGTGCCGGACGATCGACGCGCCAGAGCTGCTGGAGGACGAGCGCTTCGCGACGAACGGCGGCCGGCACGCGAACCGGCTGGAGCTGGCCGACTTGATCAGCGAGAAGCTGCAGGCGAAGACGTCAGCCGAGTGGGAAGAGATCCTGAACGATGCCGGGGTGCCGTGCGGACCGATCCTCGGGGTTGACCAGGCCCTCGACCATCCGCAGGTGCGCCACCGCGAGATGGTCGTCGAGATCGAGCACCCGACGGCAGGGCTGCTGCACCTGCTGGGGCTGCCGGTGAAGCTGAGCGCGACGCCGGGGGCGGTGCGCGAGGCGCCGCCGGTGCTGGGCCAGCATAGCGCCGCGATCCTGGAAGAGGTTGGGATAGGGGCGGAGGAGGTCGAGCGCCTGGCGGCAGCTGGGGTGGTTGGGGTGTGGGATGAGGGGTGAGGGACCTCACCCCCGTCGCTGCCCAGAGGGCTCCCGCCCGCGGGGAGAGGGGTGTCATTATTC
>DAOKZM010000124.1:0-5034 GCA_035325665.1 Thermomicrobiales bacterium
GACGGTCGTGTCGATCGGGCGCTGCCGGGCGGGCCGCGACTGCGATCGATCCGGGGAGATTGTAGCCGCCCGCGTCGCCATCCGGCGCGACCGGACGGCACGACGCGAGACGATCCTGGAGCAAGCACGATCGCCCGAAGGCCAGATGCTGCTCGTCGCGCGCTACACTGGTATTGGCGCTCGAGTGCGGAAAGTCAGGAGCCGCTGACCTCCTTCAGTGGGGGATTGATGCCGGGGAGCCTGTCCGGCCGAGCGCCTCTCCTTACGCCTCTCCGCGGCCGATCGTCGCGGCACGGCACGCGAACCACTACAATCCCCTGTCGTGAGAAGCACGCCGAGGATCTGCTACGCCGGGACCTACGAGCGGGGATACCCGCGCAACCGGATCGTCGTCGACGCCCTGCGGCGGGCCGGCGCGCGGGTGGAGGAGGCGCACGTGCCGGTCTTCGAGCGACGGCGCGACAAGAGCGGGGTCGGCGCGCTCGCGCTGGCCGGGCTGGCGGCGCGGCTGGCGCTGGCGTACCTGCGGCTCGTGCCGGACATCGCGCTGCGGCTGCTGCGCTGCGACGCGCTGATGATCGGCTACGTCGGACAGCTCGACGCCATCGTGCTCGGGCCGGTAGCCCGGCTGCTGGGGCGGCCGGTGATCTTCAATCCGCTCGTCACGCTGACCGACACGGTCGTCGAAGACCGCGGCCGGTTCGCTCCCGGCTCGCCGCCGGCCCGCGCGATCGCGCTGCTCGACCGACTGGCGCTGCGCGGAGCCGACCTGGTGCTGGCCGATACGGCGGAGAACGGACGCTACATGACCGAGCGGTTCGGCGTGCCGCCGGAGCGGATCGCGGTCGTGCCGGTCGGCGCGGACGAGGGCGTGTTCTTCCCGGCGGATGCCGAGCCGAAGAGCGGAGCGACGCTGGACGTGCTGTTCGTCGGGAAGTTCATCCCACTGCATGGGGTCGAGACGGTGGTCCGCGCGGCGGCGTTGCTGGAGCGTCGCGGCATCGCGGCGCGCTTCGAGCTGGTCGGCGCCGGGCAGACGTACCCGGCCGCCCGGGCGCTGGCGAGCGAGCTCGGCGTGCGGTCGATCACATGGACGGATTGGATACCCTTCAACGTGCTTGGCGCGCGGCTGCGTGCTGCGGACGTTGTGCTCGGCGTGTTCGGCAGCGGAGCGAAGGCGGCGCGAGTGGTGCCGAACAAGGTCTATCAATCCACCGCCTCTGGGGTCGCGACGATCACGCGCGGCTGTCCGGCCATCGAGGCGTACCTGCGCGACGGCGAGAGCGCGTTGCTCGTCCCGCCCGACGACGCCGGGGCGCTGGCGGGCGCGATCGAGCGGCTCGCCGACCCGGCGCTCCGCCAGCGCATCGCCGCCGGTGGCCGGGCTGCCTACGAGGAGCGTGGGTCGCGGGGGGCCGTCGCGCGGGCGCTGGCGCCGGTCGTCGCGCTGGCGGGGAGCGAGGGGCGCGCGTGGCGCGATCGCGGCTGATCGTGCCGGGGATGTTCTGGCTCGGGCTGGCCGGCGCGGTCGTCGCGCTGTGGCTCTCCGGCCAGGCGGCCGGCGCGTGGGCGCAGGTGCGCGGCGCGCGGTGGCTGCCGCTCGGGCTGGTGCTCGCCTTCGGGGTGGCGCTGCCGCTCGTCCATGCCGTGCGCTGGCGGCTGCTGATGCAGGCGCTGGACGCCGACGTGCCGGCCGGGCTGGCGGCGGACGTGACCGTCTCGTCGTCGCTGGTGAACTACGCCGGCCCCGGCTTTCTCGGCGCGCCGGCCAAGGCGTTCCTCGCCAACCGCGCGGCCGGCGCGCCGTACGGCAAGACGATCGTGACGATGGCGTTCGAGCAAGGGCTCGACTTCCTGGTGCTGCTGGCCGGCTCGGCGGTCGCGCTGCTGCTGATCGGGACCGGTCCGGTCGAGGAGGCGCTGGCCGGCCACGGGCGCGCGGCGCGCATCGCGCTGGTCGTCGTCGTCGGACGAGAGCGCATCCGGCGCAGCGTCTCGCGGGTGATCGAGGCGTTCCGGACGCTCGGGTCGCGGATCGACTGGCCGGCCGTCGCCTGGTGCACGGCGGCGCTCTGGCTGCTGCAGGCCGGGGTCGTCGCGGCGCTGCTCTGGGCGCTCGAGATGCCGGCCACCCCGACGACGGTCGTCTCCCTCTCGACCATCCCGCTGCTGCTCGGCCAGGCCGTGCCGCTGCCGGGTGGGATCGGCGTCCGCGAGGCGGCGATCGTCGCGCTGTCGGCGCCGGTCGGGATCAGCAGCGGCGGGCTGCTCGGGCTGGCGATCCTCCAGCGCGTCCTGCTTGTCGTCGCGCTGCCGGTGGCGCTGCTGGCCGTCCGGCTGGTCCGGGCTGCCAAGTGAGCGGGCGGCTGCGGCTCGACGACCCGGCGGCGCGGCGGCTGCTCGTCCTGTTTCTGGCCGGCGCGGTGATCCGGCTGGCGGTCATGCCGTTCACGCTGCACTTCGATGCCTACCAGATCTACTCGCGGGCGGCTGAGGCGGCGTATCACAACCAGTGGTTCGGCTTCACCAGCCAGTTCCTGATCCAGGAGCTGCACAACGTCTGGCTGCTGCTGGTCCGGCCGCTGCTGCCGGATAGCGCTGGTATCTGGTCGCCGACCGCCTCGACGCTCGGCGTCGGCGCGACGCGGGCCGACTACGAGCGCTTCCTGGCCTACGATCATCTCTTCCGGCTGATCTTCCTGATGAAGCTGCCCTACGTCGTGGCCGACCTGGCCAGCGCCTGGGTGCTGACCCGGCTGGTCGCCCCGGCGCGGCGGGTGGCGACGGCGGCGTTCTGGCTGCTGAACCCGCTGGTGATCTTCTCGTCGGCGGTCTACGGCCGCCACGACAGCATCGCTATCCTGCTCGTGCTGCTCTCGCTGCTCGTCGTCCGCGGCGGGTCGGACGCCCGCCGGCTGGCCGGTCTCGGCCTGCTCGGCGCGGCGACGCTGATGCGCTTCTTCCCGATCGTCGTCGTGCCCTTCTTCCTGCTGGCATTCCGCCGCTCGCGCCGGCAGCTGGCGCTGTTCCTCGGCCTATTGGTGGGGATGGCGGCGCTGGTCGAGATCGCCGGGCTGGTGACGTCCGGCAAGAGCACCTTCCTGACGGTGATCAACAGCTACGAGCACCTGCAGTACTGGTTCGACGCCGGGTTCTACCTGCGCTTCGACGACTGGATCTTCCTGTTCCCGGTCGCCTACGTCATCCTGCTCTTCTGGCTGGTCGAGCGCGGGATCGCGCCGGACGAGTACCCGCGGCTCTCGGCGGTCGCGTTCCTGCTGGTGTTCGCGCTGACCTTCTTCCACCCGCCCTACGCCATCTGGCTGGCGCCGTTCCTGGCGCTGACCATCGCCTGGCAGCCGCGGATGGTTGTCTACCACGCCATCCAGGTCGCCTGCGTGCTGGTCTACTCGGCGCAGTGGGGGGCGTGGACGACCTGGAACCTGCTCGAGCCGCTGCTGGGCGATCGGGTCGCCAGCCTGCCCGATCCGGTCGAGTCGATCTCGGCTCAGATCGAGCCGCGCATCTTCTTCGGGCTGTTCCGCTCGCTGCTGACCGCCATCTCGCTCTGGATGGCCTGGCGGCTGCTGCGCGATCTCGGCCGGCTGCCGCTGGAGCCGCGTGGCCCGAAGATCGCCGAGGAACGCCAGCCAAAGACCGCGAGCAAGGCGGCCGTGACCGCCGCGCTGCTGCCGGTGCTGCTGCTGACGACCGGCTGCACGGCGCGGGTCAGCGGCTACTCCAGCCCGATCGCTCACGACTATGCGGGGCTGTTGTGGGAGCCGCTGAAGGCCACGATGATCCAGCCGTTCCTGGCCGGGACCGGCATCGCCGCGGCGATCGCCGACGATCCGAAGACGACGCCGGCCGAGCTGCAGCAGCGGCAGGCCGCCCTGCCGGCCGACGCGCGCTCCGGGGGGCTGGACGAGCTCCGCGTTGCGCTGCGGCTCGACGCCGAGCCGGGCCGTGCCTGGCAGACGGGCGCGCGCCTGCAGCTTCGCTACGACCCGGACCGCGACCCGCGCTTCCCCGAGCGCGACTTCCACGTCTGGGATCCGGTCGATGCCTGGCTGCCGGGAGGCGGGCTGACGACGACGCAGACCTTCGTGTCGCCGTACGATCGGCTGGACGGTGTGACGCTGCGGATCGCGACGTTTGGCGGCGACCTCTCGCCGGGGCCGGCGACCGTCGGCGACCGTCCGGTCGACGTGCGGGCGATGCCGGTGGACGGCACGTTGGTCGAGACATTGCCGGCCAGCACGGTGGTCGAGGCGCTCGGCACGGCCGAGGGCTGGGCGCAGGTGCGGCTGTCGGACGACGACGAAGGGTTCGTCCCGCTCGGCGCGCTGGCCGAGGTGACGCCCCCGGCGACGCGGCCAGCGGGATCGCTGCGCGTTGCGCTGCTCGACGCCGCCGGCGCCGTGCTGCGCGAGACAGCCGTGTCGGCCACGGACCTCCACGACAATAGTCACCTGACCGTCCGCTTCGACCCGGTCGAGGACGCCGCCGGCCGCTCGTTCGCGTTCCGGTTCGACGTGCCGACTGGGGTCACGCTGCGGGTCGCCGCGGGGGACGCCTACGCCGACGGCGCCCGCGACGGCGGCGCCGACGATCTCCTCTTCCGGCCGTCCTGGGCCGAGCAGCCGCTGCTGGCCGACGCCGCGGTGGACGCGCTGCCGCGCTCTGGCGACTGGGTCGAGCTGCGCGACGCTCCGGACATCCGGCCCGGGACCGCCGTGGCGATCGAGGTGGCGCCCGGAGGCGGGCCGGACGCGAAGGATCTGCTAATCGGGACGACGCCCGGCCGGGTGCCATACGGCGCGTGGCCGGCCGATGGCCTCGACGAGACCGGCAGCCTCGGCATCCAGACTCGATACCAGCGCGATGTTGATCTCGGTGGGATCGCGCGGGCCGGTGGGGCGGCGCTGCGGGCGGGAGCACGGGCGGACCTCGGGTTCGCGGCGCTGCTGGTCGTCGGCGTCGCCGGGCTGACGGCATCGGCGGCCGGGGGGGAGGCGCGGTCGGCGCGGGGGG
>DAOKZM010000124.1:5044-8331 GCA_035325665.1 Thermomicrobiales bacterium
GCCCGTTATTCAGCGTCCCTGCCCGGCGCGCGCCGCGACCGGCGCGGGAGGCGGGCTGACGTGGTCGTCGATCGCTCGCGACGTCGCTGCCTGCTTTGCGGTCAGGAGTTCGAGGGCCGGACGTTCCTCTGTCGCGCCTGCTCCGACCGCTACCGGGGACGGGAGGCGCCGCCGGGGGTCCGTAAGGCGTTCTACGAGGCGCTCGACCGCGAATATCCGGCGCGCTCGAACACCTACGGCGCCTACAACGAGCCGGTCGCGCTGCTGGCCGAGCTGACGCGGCTGCCGCGTGACACACGCATCCTGGAGCTTGGCGCGGGCGGCGGCTTCCTGGCGTCGACGCTCGCTGAGCGCGGCTTCAGCCGGCTGACGCTGAGTGACCTCACGGCGACGGCGCTTGCGGCGTTGCGGGAGAATGCGCCGGAGGCGCTGCTGGTGGGCGCGGACGCCGAGCGGCTGCCGTTCCGCGACGCCGCGTTCGACGTCGTCGTCTCCAGCGACGTCATCGAGCACCTGCCGGACGTCGAGCGACACGTCGCCGAGATAGCGCGGGTGCTCGCGCCGGGCGGGCGATACTATCTGAAGACGCCGAACCGGCTGGCCGCCGACGCGTACTACCGGCTGCGCGGGCTGCATGACGCCTACTTCTGGCACCCGAGCATGCTCTCGCCGGGGGAGCTGCGGACGACGTTCGGCCGGCACGGCTTTGCCGTCCGGATCCTGGCCCAGCCGCGCCTGACCGGCGCGCAGATCGCCAAGCTGCCGGGGCCGCGGGCGCTGCGCCCGCTGGCGGCGCGGCTGCCGCTGGGCTGGCTGCCGCCGCCGCTGCGGCCGCATCTCGAAGCGGTCGCCGTCAAGCGGGCAAGCTGACGGACGGAGAGGAGCGCCCCATGCCCATTACCGCCCGAGACCTCGCCTTCGACTGGCGCGGCCTGTCGCTGGCGGGGACGCTGCACCTGCCGCATGGTGACTCGCCGTACCCGGCGGTCGTGATGTTGCAGGGTTCCGGCCCGGCCGACCGCGACTCCGACGGTTACTTCCCGCCGATCCGCGACGTGCTGCTGGAGCGCGGTGTCGCCGTCTTCTCATACGACAAGCCGGGCATCGGCGGCTCGACCGGCGACTGGCGCGACTACGCGCTCCACGACCGCGCCGACCAGGCGATCACGGCGCTCGATTTCGTCGCGGACCAGCCGGAGGTCGCTGACGAGCGCGTCGGCGTCTGGGGCCACAGCCAGGGCGGCTGGGTCGTCCAGATCGTCGCCGCCGGACGGCCCGACCTGCCCTTCGCCGTCGCCAGCGCCGGGCCGGGGATCGACGTCCGCGCCCAGGATCTCTACGGCTGCCAGCAGATGCTGCGGGCGAAGGGGCTGCCGGAGGCGGAGGCCGAGCGCGCGCTGGCTGCTTTCGACGCGATCCACGACGCAGCGCTGCGTGGCGACGCCTATGAGGTCGTCGAGCGAGAGCACATCGCGGACGCGCGGGATGAGGCCTGGCGCCAGTACCTGCTGCTCGACGACCCGGCCATGTGGGGGCTGATGTGCAGCTTCATCCAGGAGGGCTACGACCCACCCACGACGCTGGCGCGGATCACGTGTCCGCTGCTGGCCGTCTTCGGCTCGCTCGACCCGCTCCTGCCGGCGCTGGAGAGTGCGGCGATCTACAGCAGCGCGCTGGTCGAGGCGGGTAACCGGGACGCGGCGGTCGTCGTCTTCCCCGGAGCGAACCACCGGCTACTGGTCGGGGATACCGGCGAATTCACCGGCGGCTACCTCGACCTGCTGGGCGACTGGGTGGCGCGCCGGGCGGGCACGCGGGGCCGGGGGAGAGGCTGAGGTGGGGATGCGGTTCACCGGCGAGCGGGTGATTCCCGAGCTGCCCGAGCTTCGCGTCACCTACCTGCAGAGCCTGGCGGCATACGAGTACGCCGCCGGCCTGGCAGACGGTCGTCGCGTCGTCGATGCCGGCTGCGGCGAGGGGTATGGCGCGGCGCTGCTGGCCGGGCCGGCAGCGCTGGTCGTCGGGATCGACCGCGACCCCGAGGCGGTCGCCTGGGCGGCCGGCAAGTACGGCGCGACCGAGCGGCTGGCCTTCGTCGCCGCCGACGTCGCGACGCTGCCGGTCGCCGACGGCGCGGTCGGCCTGGTCTGCTGCTTCCAGGTCCTCGAGCACCTGCCCGACCCGGTCGCGTTCCTCCGCGAGGTGCGCCGGGTGCTAGCGCCGGGCGGGGCGCTGGTGCTGACGACGCCGAACCTGCTCGTCACTGGCGCGCGGCCGAACCCGCACCACGTTCAGGACTTCAGCCCGCAGGCGCTCGACGCGCTGCTGCGCCAGGTGTTCGACGATGTCGATATGCTCGGCGTCTTCGGCAGCGAGGCGGTCACCGCCTACCGGGCGAGGAACGACAGCGTCGTGCGCAAGATCACCCGGCTCGACCCGCTCGGCCTGCACAAGCGCATCCCAGCCCGCATCCTCGAACCGGTCCACGTCGGCCTGACGCGGGTCGTCCGGCGGTTCCTCAACCGCCGGAGCGGCGGGCTGGTCGCGGGCATCACGACCCCCCCCCTCCCCCTTTGGGGCGGGGACGTCGACGGCGCGATCGACCTGCTGGCGGTCTGCCGAGTCTAGCTGGTTGGGCGGCACAAGAGCAGCGAAGCGCAGATCGCGATAGACAACAGCAGCGGCGTCTTGACATCAGGCGGCAAATAGAGTAGAAGGATGACATTCACAGGTGTCCCATCCGCCGTTCTGATGTCTCTCCTTGCATTCATCGTTAAGTGACGTAGGCGCCCACCGACGGCTTGCGTAATCCGAGTGGTGGATTGGCTCGCCGTCTACCACGCCGGGGGGGTTGGTCAAGCACCGAGCAAGGAGGTGGGGATGCGTCGTAGCAGGCCGTTCTTCACTCGCCGGCTGGTCGTCGTGTTTATCACCGTCGCGCTGCTGCACGTGGCGATGGCGTCTACCGCGGAGGCGAATCACTATGACTGCGTCTCCAACGACTGTTACGGAACGGTTCGTTGGAACGGCGGCGTCGATGGCGCCGACGCGCGGATCAGCGTCGGCACGATGACGATGAACAGCTCCGACTACAATTGGCATATCAACAGTGTCCTCTGGGTCCGGGACCGCAGTGAGGTCACCGATTGCGTGGTGAGTGGAATCCCCGTTGACACTGCTTGGGTCGAGGTCGGTGTGTGGGCGCGACAGTACGCACAGAAGTTCTATTGGGGTGACTGTCGTGCGGGATCCACCTACTACGACGGCGCATGGGGATTCGTCAACGC
>DAOKZM010000125.1:0-8253 GCA_035325665.1 Thermomicrobiales bacterium
GTCATCACCCGCGGTGGGATGATCCCCGCCTGTCTGATCAGCGAGCGGCTGGACATCCGCAACATCATCGTCGCCGCCGTCCAGCTCTACACCGGCATCGGCACGACGCTCGAAGCTCCCGTCTTCCTCCAGTTCCCGGCCGACGAGCTGATCCGTGGCAAGTCCGTCCTGATCGTCGACGACGTCTGGGATAGCGGCCGTACTGCCGTCGCCGTCCGCGACCGCGTCCGCGCGGCCGGCGGAGACCCCGTGGTGGTGGTCCTCCATTACAAGCCGCGCGCCTCGCTGTTCCCCGGTGACGCCCCCGATCACTACGCTGAGATCACGGACGACTGGCTCGTCTACCCCTGGGACGCCGAACGGTAGGAATCTGTCTCTACGGAGGACTTGTCTCCACCGCCAGCCGATACGGGCTGGGCGGCTCCAGCATCGACAGGACCTGCCGGAGGCTGCCGAGTACCTCGTCGGCGTCATCGACGCCGCCTGGATGGCCGGCGTCCGGGATCGCGAAGCAGACCATCCCGGCGGCCAGCGCCGCTCGGACCCCATTGGGAGCGTCCTCCAACGCCAGGCAGCGTTCCGGCGGTGTGGACAACAACTCGGCCGCCCGCAGGTAGATATCGGGATGCGGCTTGCCGCGCTCGACCTGGTCGCCGGTGACCTCAACGTCGAATGCGCCGGAGAGCCCGGCGCTGGTCAGTGCTAGATCGACGTACCGGCGGTGGCCGGATGTCGCCAGCGCCAGCGGCACGCCCCGCCCGCGCAAGTGCGCGACCAGCTCGACAGCCCCGCGGTGAGCCGCGATCTGACCTGGCGCCGCCGCCAGTAACAGCTCGTCGCGCTCGCGCATAGCGACGTCCGGCGCGACCGGCAGGCCGAGCAGCTCGACGAAGATCCGCGAGGCGTCCACCGTCCGCAACCCTAGCATCCGCGCCAGCACGTCATCACGAAGCGTCGTGCCGAACCGCTGTGCGTACGTGTCCCACGCCCATGCCTGAAGTGGCTCGGAGTCGATCAGCAGCCCATCAAGGTCGAACACGACCGCTGCGATCTCGCGGGAGCTCATGCGCGCTTGTGGAGCTGGAGGAACAGGCCGCCCCGGCGTTGTGCGGTCCGGTACAGAGCTGGCGAGGCCATCAGCAGGTAGGTTCGGCCATCGAGTCCCTCGACCAGCGGCTCGGGGATGCCCCGCCCCCCGACCCACGCCCCGGCCAGCGCGCCGGTCATCGCTCCGATCGCTGCCGACTCCGGACCCGCGTTCGCCGCCGCCAGCGTCGCCGCTTCGAACGAGTCGCCGAGCCGGCTGAACAGGTAGAGCGCGCTCGCGACGGCATCGGCCATCGACCCGTCCCAGTTCAGCGCGCGCACCCCGTCCGCCCCGGCGTCATCGGGGATCTCCTCGGCGACCCGTAGGCGGCGTGCGATGTCGTCCTCGTCGATGAACGCCAGCACCTCGGCGATCAGCAGCTCGCGCGGCACCTCGCGGCGGACGGTGAGGGTAAGCGCGTAGGCCATCGCCAGCGCGCCGTTGACCGCCAGCGGGTCGCAGTGGGGGATGAGCGTCGCCCGCATCACCTCGCGCACGAACATCTCGGTGTTCAGATGCCCGAGCGCATGCACGAGTGCGACCGGCGCGATCCGCGCCGCCGGCCCCGGTCCGACTCGCCCGCCCTGGCAAAGTCCGGCCTGATAGTCGCCGCTCTCCACCGCGCGTTCCAACGCCGCGCGGCTGGTCGGATCGACCAGATGGCCATGCTCGCTGCGGAGCACCTGGGCGAAGCGATAGCCGGCCGTCATCGGATCGACGAAGCCGCCGCTGCTGATCGCGCTCTCCACCAGGCAGAGCGCCAACTCGGTGTGGGCGCTGAACTGGCCCGCCTCGACGATCGTCTCTCCGGCCGCGTCCCGTACTGGCTGGTAGCCCGCGACCGGCAGGTCGGCCGACGGCGACTCGCCGACGAGCCCCAACGCATCGCCGATCGCCATCCCTACCAGCGCCCCGGTCACCCGGTCGCTCATCGCCGGGGCCGTCACGTCCTCCGCCATCGCTCGCCACGCCTCCTACTCGCCATAACCGCCGCTGAATGTAGGCAGCCGCGAGTGGTGGTGTCAAGGAGCGAGGGACGAGGGACGAGGTCCCTTATCCCGCCCTCGTATGGCACTATCGCACCATCACGACGATGGGACCGGGATAGGAGGATCAGATGGCCGACAGGTCCGACAGGCTGGGGTTCTCGACGCGGGCGATCCATGCCGGGGAGCATCACGACCCGGCGACCGGGGCGCACAACACGCCGATCTACCAGACGGCGACCTATGTGTTCGACTCGCTCGACCAGAAGGCCGCGATCATGGCCGGGGAGCGCGAGGGCTACGTCTACACCCGTGGCGGCAACCCGACGACCGCGGCGATCGAACGCAAGATCGCCGACCTCGAGGGCGCCGAGGCGGCCGTCGCTGCGGCGTCGGGCATGGGTGTCATCGCCGGGGCGTTCAACGCCTTCGCCCGGGCTGGCGACCATATCGTCGCGTCGGACGATGTCTATCACTGGGCCGAGATCTTCCTCTCCGAGGAGGCTCCGGCCTTCGGCGTCGAGGTGACGCGCGTCGATATCACCGACCTCGACGCCGTCCGCGCCGCGATGCGGCCGAACACGACGATCCTCTACACCGAGTTTCTCGCCAACCCGACGATCCGCGTCGCCGACGTCCCGGCGCTCGGCCGGATCGCCCGTGACGGCGGGGCGCTGTTGATCGTCGACAACACGTTCACCAGCCCCTACCTGTTCCGGCCGCTGGAGCACGGCGCGCACCTCTCGCTGCACTCGGCGACGAAGTACATCAGCGGGCACGGCGACGCGCTGGCGGGTGTCATCGCTGGGGCGAAGGATCTGATCGAGCCGATCAACCGGCAGGTCCAGGTGCTTGGCTCGCCGATCAGCCCGTTCAACGCGTGGCTGCTGCTGCGCGGCGTCAAGACGCTGGAGCTCCGTATGGAGCGCCACTGCCAGAACGCCCTGGAGGTCGCGCGCTTCCTCGAGCGCCAGCCCGAGGTCGAGCACGTCAACTACGCCGGGCTGGAGTCGCACCCCGGCCACGAGCTCGTCAAGCGCCTGACCGGCGGCCGATACGGCGGGATGCTCTCGTTCCGCATGCGCGGAGGGATCGAGCAGGGCAGCCGCTTCGCTGACGCGCTACAGCTCTGCGCCCACGCCGTCAGCCTCGGCGACGTCTACACCCTCGTCTGGCCGCACCGCGACGACCTCGTCCGTGTCTCGGTCGGCTGCGAGAACGCCGCCGACATCATCGCCGATTTCGAGCAGGCACTGGAGGCTGTCTCGACGTCGGCCGCCGTCCCGGCCGACTGACCTGATGCGGCGATACGCCGACGGCGCTACGATACGTGCCATCAAGACAATGACACGTGCATAAGGAGGATGCGTGGCCGTAGCGGTTGACACGAAGGTAGCGGAGATCCGCGAGCAGGTCCCTGCCGTCCTGGGCAAGGCCTACCTGAATACCGGGACGAACGGCCCGCTGCCGCGCGTCGCGGCCGAGGCGATGGCCGACATGGCGCGTGCGGAGTTCGAGGACGGCCGCATCCAGATGAGCGGCTGGGAGACCAAGATGAAGCTCAAGCCCGCGGCACGCGATGCCGTCGCGCGGGCGCTGGGCGTCAAGACCTCCGAGATCGCGCTCACCCAGCTGACCACCGAGGGTATGAACATCATGATCCACGGCGTCGACTGGCAGCGCGGCGACGAGGCGATCATCACTAACCTCGAGCACCCCGGCGGCCAGTTGCCACTCTATGTCGTTGCCCGCCGCTACGGCGTGCGCATCAAGGTCGCCGACCTCGGTATCGGTGATGGCGACGTCCCCGGCAAGATCGAGCGGCTGATCACCCGACGAACCAGGGCCTTGGTCATCTCCCACCTTGCCTGGAACACTGGAGCCGTGCTGCCGCTGAAGGAGATCGTCGAGGTCTGTCGCAAGCACGACGTCCTGGTCCTGGTGGACGCAGCCCAGTCGGCCGGCTCGGTCGACCCGAAGCTGTACGAGAACGACCCGGACGCCTACGCGATGCCGGGCCAGAAGTGGCTTTGTGGTCCCGAGGGCACCGGCTCGATGTGGATTCGTGAGGAGCGCGTCTCCTGGTTCGAGCAGACCTACGTCAATTACGGAAACGCGATGGGCGGGGTCGACACGCTGGGTGGCTATTTCACGCCGACTCCCGGCGTGGCGCGCTTCGACCGGATCGCCACCTACTTCCCGCTGATCGCCGGCCAGCAGGCGGCGATGGAGTGGCTGGCCGACGAGGTCGGCATGCCCTGGATCTACGACCGCATCGCCTCGCTGGGCAAGCTGGCCCACAAGACGCTCTCGGACATCGACGGCGTCGAGGTCATCACGCCGAAGTCGCGCATGGCCGGGCTCATCGCCTTCAACGTGACCAGCATGGAGCCGGGCGACGTCGTCAAGGCGCTCGACGAGCGTGGCTTTACGTTGCGCACCATCCCGAACCCCGCCTGCATCCGCCTCTCGACCGGCTTCTACAACACCGAGGAGGAAATCCTGAACGTCGGCGCGGCGATCGAGGAGATCCGGCGGGGGTGACCTCACCGCTGCCCAGAGGGCTCCCGCCCCTCTCCCGCGGGGAGAGGGGGAGACGTAGATTGAGAGCGTTAAGACAGGCAACCGATCCCTTCGCAAGCTGACACCCCTCTCCCAGCATTGGGAGAGGGGCAGGGGGTGAGGGCCTACGTGAGGAGAACACCATGAGCACCACCACCAGCGACCTCGTCCTGGCCAATCTGTCGTGGCCCGAGGTCGACGCCATCCGCGACCAGGTCGAGGTCGTGCTGCTGCCGGTCGGCTCGAACGAGCAGCACGGGCCGAACCTGTCGCTCAGCATGGACATCGCCGCCTCGTACGAGTTCTGCCGCCGCGCCAGTGAGATGGCCTACCCGCGACTGCTCGTCGCGCCGCCGATGCCCTGGGGCGTCTCGTTCCATCACATGAACTTCCCCGGCACGATCACCCTCGCGCCGGAGACGTTCATCCAGGTGCTGACCGAGGTCATCTCCTCGCTCTATGACCACGGCTTCGAGCGCTTCCTGATCGTCAACGGCCACGGCGGCAACATCCCAGCGATGGGGGTCGCGACCGTGCGAATCAAGGAGGAGATCGACCCGACGTTCATCGGCGCTTGCTCCTACTTCTCCTTCGCCGACAAGGGTCTGGCCGAGAAGCACGATAAGACCGGCATCACCGGCCACGCCTGCGAGATGGAGACCTCGGTCGCCAAGGCGCTGGTCCCGCATGTCGTCAAGGAGGACGCGCTGGCGGCCGGCGATCTGACTGATCTGACCTACGAGTTCCGCAACACGCTCCAGCAGTACGGCGTGACCGTCCCCTATCGCTTCGACGAGTACACCCGCAACGGCGCGCTCGGCGACGCCCGCCGTGCGACGCTGGAGTACGGTTCCGACATCGTCGAGAGCGGGCTGCGCAACTTCGTCGCATTCACCGAGGAGCTCGTCGCCTGGTCGCCGGTCGAGGAGGACGACTTCGCGTTCGACGAGTACGACGAGGAAGAGGAGTAGATGAGCGAGTCGCCAGGCCGCTGGCCGGCCGGCTACCGGTCGGCGCTGGTCGTCAGCGTCGATGTCGACGGTCCCTACGGCGAGGCCAACCACCACGGCCCGGACGACTTCTACTGGCGCTCGCAGACCGAGTACGACCTGGCGTCCGGCGTCTGGCGGCTGATCGAGCTAATGGACGACCGTTCTGTGGCCGGGACGTTCTGCTGGGTCGGCCGCTGCGTCGAGGACCGGCCAGACGCCGTCGAGCGCGCGCACGCGTCCGGCCACGAGAGCGCGATCCACTCCTGGGACCATCGCTACTACACGCCGATGTCGCTCGACGAGCAGCTCGACGACATGGGTCGCACGATCGACGCGATCGAGCGTGTCACCGGCGTTCGCCCAACCGGCCATAAGACGCCAGCCTGGCGCTACAACGACGAGACCGCCCGCGCCGTCCAGCGGCTCGGGCTGCAGTGGCAGATGGACATCGCCCGCGCCGACCTGCCCTGGGTCGAGCGGCCTGACCCGGCCGGCCCGCCGGTCGTCCAGCTCCCGCCGTCGCGCTTCTACGACGACTACACCTACTTCGTCGACTGGACAGTGAACCCGCGCAACGCCGCCGAGTTCTGGCGCGACGACCTCGACGTGCTGCGCGACGAGGGCAAGCTCCTCTGCCTGACGCTGCACCCGTGGGTCAGCGGCCGTCCGGGACCGTCGCGGGCGCTGGCCAACCTGCTCGACTACGCGATCGATCTGGGGGATATCTGGATTGCCCGCGCCGACCAGGTCGCGCGCTGGTGGCTTGAACGTGAAGAGGGATGACCGGGATGGAGCAGGCCAGGCCGACCTACTGCATCAACTGCGGCGCGGCTCGCGCCGGACGCCCGCTTCTGCCACGTCTGCGGCGTGGCGGTCGCTGCGATTCTCCAGCCGGTCGCGGCGGTCTCGGCACAGCCCGCGACGCTGCCGCCGGCAGCGACGTGGCCGGACTTCGATGGCTCCGGCCTGCCGATCGCGACTGAGGACTACGCCTCCTTCGGCGAGCGATTCGTCGCGCTCGTCATCGACTGGATCATCCTGGCCGTGGTCGTCTATGCGGCCGGCGGGTCGTCGGAGGAGGCCGACGCAACGGTCGGCGGCATCCTGGTCCTGCTCGGGATCGTGTCGACCTGGCTCTACTTCGCCATCCAGGAGAGCTCCAACCGGCAGGCAACCATCGGCAAGCGTGCAATGAAGATCGTCGTCACCGACGAGCAGGGCCGGCGGCTGAGCTTCGCTCGCGCCACCGGCCGCGCCTTCAGCCGCATGCTCTCGGGCCTGTTCTTCTTCCTGGGTTACCTGCTCGCCGCGTTCACCGCGCGGAAACAGGCACTCCACGACCTGATCGCCGGGACATTGGTACTGCGGCGGCGAATTCAGTCGGAAGAATCGGCGCGCTGCTGAGAGACACACGTTGCGTGTCGCAACGACGCCGCATATAATCGCATGGCGACGATATACACAATGGATACCGTACGTTGAGAGGGTGAGCGCGATGTTTTGCGTGAGTTGCGGAGCACAGATGGCCGCTGGCAGTCGATTCTGCGCTTCATGTGGTCATGCGGCAAGCATGGCGCCGATGTCGTCGGCAGCGTTCGCGGCTCCGATTCATGGGCAATCTAGCGATGACGGCTGGGTATTGAACGCGTACGCTGGCTTCTGGAAGCGAGCGGCGGCAGCGGTGATCGACGGCGTAATCCTCTGGGCCGGTGCGATCGTGCTGTTTTTTATCAACGATTCATTGTTCTTTCTTGGAGCGATCATCGGTGGTTGGCTTTACTTCGCGCTCCAGGAGAGTTCGGAGCACCAGGCCACGCTTGGAAAGCGTGCACTCGGGATCGTGGTAGTCGACGAGCACGGCGAACGCATCTCGTTCGGTCGCGCGACCGGGCGGTTCTTCGCGAAGTGGCTGTCGAATGTCACGTTCTATGTCGGATACATCATCGCCGGGTTCACCGCGAAGAAGCAGGCACTTCATGACCTGGTCACCAGTACGCTCGTTGTCAACCGTTCCTGAGGCTAGGAACGGCCGAGGCGTTGATTCTTCGCCATCGACGCCTCGGCCACATGTTCGTTAGGACAACGCCCAGTCGGCGATGCCGAAGGGCAGCAGGATGAGCGCGACGAGGATGAGCGACGCGATCCCCGCGATGATGCCAACCGCGATCGCGCGGCCGGTCGACATCTCGAGCGATGTCTTGAGCGCGACGATCGCCGTCACGATTCCCCAGATGGAGCCGATAAGCACGATCGGCGCGCCGAAGACGCCGAGCAGGCCGAAGACCGAGAGGACGCCCGGAGCCTGAGCGAATCCCAGCGTCCGCAGGAGTTCGCCCGGCGTGGCGATCCACTCCTCCCGGATACCGCCGATGCCGGCGGCAATCGCCGCGATCGCAACGACGGTCAGCGCCTGGGTCATCGCGTTGCGGTCGCGCTCGATCGACTCCCAAGTTGCGGCGTCGAGCTTCATGACGCCGATCATTCGATCGACAAGCGAGGTTCCGACAGCAGGCTGCACGTCTGCGACCCTTTCATTTCGGCCGCGCTGGCCGGCTGTGTTCGTACACGATGGCGTCATCTTCGCTGAATCCAGGCACGTTGTCCAGCCCTCTCGCATGGTCGCGCC
>DAOKZM010000126.1:0-8218 GCA_035325665.1 Thermomicrobiales bacterium
GAGCGCAGGCCGGCACTCTCACCCGCTACGACCACGCTCGCGGCCAGGAGCTCGATATCGCCGTCTGGCCGGAGAGCAACCGCGGCGGCGGCGCGGAAGGGTACCGGTTCCGTCCGAACTGGACGTCGCCGACCGTCCTCGCGCCGGACGACCCGAACGTTCTCTACTACGGCTCCAACGTCGTCCACCGCTCGACTAGCGAGGGGCGCGGCTGGGATGTCATCTCGCCGGATCTGACCCGCGCCGACCCGGAGACGCTGCACTCCTCCGGCGGCGAGATCACCAAGGACAACAGCGGCGCCGAGGTGTACGCGACCGTCTTCACGATTGCCGTCTCGCCGCTCGACCCGAAGATCATCTGGGCCGGCTCGGACGACGGGCTCGTCCACGTCACCCGCGACGGCGGCGAGACCTGGGAGGGCGCGACCCCCGCGACCATCCCCGACTGGGCGCTGATGAGCCTGATCGACGCCTCGCCACACGACGCCGCGACCGCCTGGCTGGCGGCGACGCGCTACAAGCTGAACGACTTCCAGCCGTACCTCTACGTCAGCCGCGACTACGGCAAGAGCTGGAAGAAGATCACCAACGGCATCCCGACCGACGTCTTCACTCGCGTCGTCCGCGAGGACCCGGTCGTGCCCGGGCTGCTCTACGCCGGCACCGAGGTCGGCATCTACGTCTCGTTCGATGCTGGCGAGAGCTGGCAGCCGATGGGCGGCGCCTCCCCGGACACGGCGAAGCTCGGCCTGCCGGTCGTCCCGATCCACGACCTTGTGGTCGTCGGCGACGAGCTGCTCGTCTGCACCCACGGCCGCTCGTTCTGGATCCTCGACGACCTGACCCTCGTCCGCCAACTGGCGACCGGGGAAGAGTCGGGCAAGGCACACCTGTTCCGCCCGAAGGACACCGTCCGCTCGAAGCGGCTGAGCGGCTTCGGCAACACCGAGGTCCCCGGTCGCAACTACCTGTTCGTCGGCGGCATCGTCCAGACCTACGTGCCGGTCAAGGACCACTGGGGCCAGACGCGCCGCCGCTTCCTCGACGCCGGCAACAACCCGGACGACGGCGTCGTCTTCTACTACTCGCTTCCCGAGGAGCCGAAGGAGCCGATCTGCCTGACGATCCTCGATGCCGACGGGAACGAGGCGCGGACGTTCCGCAGCAAGCCGAAGGACGGGACGGACGAAGAGACGAAGGAGACGTTCATCCCGGCCATCGCCGGGCTGAACCGCTTCGTCTGGGACATGCGCTACCCGGAGGCCGTCAAGCTGGAGGCGAAGGGTGGCGATCAACCGTCCACCGTCGGACCGCGCGCCGTCCCCGGCGAGTACGAGGCGCGGCTGACGGTTGGCGATACCACCTCGTCGCAGCGCTTCACGATCCTGAAGGATCCGCGCTACGACGCGACGCCCGAGGATCTGCAGGCGCAGTTCGACTTCCTGATGCGCGTCCGCGACAAGCTCTCGGAGACGAACACCGCGATCAACCGCATCCGCTCGGCCCGCGAGCAGATCGATGGCTGGGTGGAGCGCACGAAGGGCAGCGACGCTGGCGAGAAGATCGCGGCCAAGGGTCGCGAGATCAAGGACGCCATCGGCGAGGTCGAGGCGCAGCTCATCCAGGTGCGGGCCAACAGCCCGAAGGACACGCTCAACCTGCCGGTGATGCTCAACTCGAAGCTGGCCCGCGTCGCCAACGCGGCCGCCAGCGCCGACGAGCGCCCGACCCGCCAGGCCGCGGAGGTCTTTGACGACCTTTCGAAGCGGATCGACGCGCAGGTCGCGCGCATGAACGAGGTGCTGGACACGGAGATCCCGGCGTTCAACAAGCTCGTCGCGGCGGCGAAGATCGACCCTGTCGCGGTCGGCGACGCCTGAGAGATATTGGTCCTGTAACGTTCATCCTGGGGAGGGCTACCGCGCCCTCCCCGTTCCTCGGGGAGACTCGAGAGGAAGAAAGGGAAACACGGGGTGGCAGGCACACCAGAGGGGACGGTCGGCATCGTCGCCGGCAGCGCCAACGCCCGCGTCGGCATGCAGGCGGCGGTCGAGGCGCTGCGCGGCGGCGGCAGCGCGATGGACGCGGCGATCGCCGCCGTGCGCTGCGTCGAGGACAACCTGGAGGACTTCGGGGTCGGCGCCGGCGGCATCCCGAACCTGCTCGGCGAGGTCGAGCTGGACGCGACGGTCATGGATGGCCGCACGCTGGCGGCCGGCGCGGTTGGCGCGGTCAAGGGCTACCCGCACCCGATCGACATCGCCCGCAAGGTGATGGAAGAGACGCCGCACGTCATGTTGGTCGGCGCTGGGGCCGAGCTGTTCGCCGAGGCGCACAGCTTCGAGAGGTCCGATCTCCTCACCCCGGAGGCGCAGGAGGTCTGGCGCGCGCGGGTCATCGGCGATGTCGAGACGGCCAGCAACGCCTACGAGGATCAGTACTCGACCTACATGACGACCGTCCGCAAGTGGAAGGACCTCCTCCACGAGAAGATCTTCGGCACAACGAACGTCATCGCCCGCGACCTGGAGGGCAACATCGCGTGCGCCGTCTCGACCTCCGGCTGGGGCTTCAAGTGGCCCGGCCGGCTGGGCGATTCTCCGATTATCGGGGCCGGCAACTACGCCGACAACCGCTACGGCTCGGCCGCCTGCACCGGGCGGGGCGAGATGGCTATCCGCTGCGCAACGGCCCACAGCGTCGTCACCTACATGCGCTTCGGCATGTCACTCGACGAGGCGCTGACCGAGGCGATGCGCGACCTCGGCCACCTGGTCGACCCCTACGCCGAGCGGTCGAACGTGATGAACATCGTCGCGATGGACGCGCTGGGCAACGTCAATGCCGCCTCGACCGCCGAGGGGGCCGGCTACGTCGTCCAGACGGTCGAGATGGACGCATACGAGGAGCGACCGCGGCTGGTTGTGCCACTAACGTAGGCTGATAACGTTATGTCGAGATCTGAGCCGGTCGTTGTGATGGGAACCGTGGGGCGGCGCGAGCCGCCCCTTCCCACGTCAACCATCCGTCTCCTCGCCATTCGATCCGACCCGCGCGTTACCCCACACCTGCACGCCGATGCCGTTGAAATCGCCGTCCCAGAGGAGGGCGGTGCACTCCTCGCGAAGCAGGTTCTTCCAAAGCTGGGCGTTCCGGAACGTCTCCTCGTCCGAGGAGAAGATGCCGAAGACGGAGCGCGCCGCGACGACGATGATCTTCTGCCGAGCGCGGCTGAGCGCGACCGTCAGGCGTCGCGGGTCCATCAGGAACTTGCTGGCCGTGACGAGGTATTGCGGGTCGCTCTCGGTCGCGCTGTAGACGATCACCAGCCGCTCATCACCCTGGAAGCGCTCGACCGTATCTACCGACGAGTGCGTGATCATGCCGGTGTCGTCACGCTCGGACAGGACCGGCAGGGCATCGCGCAGCGCGGCGCGTTGGGCGCGGTGCGGGACGACGACGCCGAGGCCGCTCCGGCAGTCGAGATCGTACACGGTCGCCAGCGACTCCAGGACCGGAGCGATCAGGTCCTGCTCGAAGTGGTTCCGGAGCTGGCTGCGGTCCTCGTCGTGGACGACGACGACGATCGGATAGTCCGGCGCTAGCACGGCCTCGGTGAACGGGTCCAACCCGAGCTCCGGCGGCAGGGTCTCCGTCTCGATCGAGTGGAACTCGATGCCGTCCTGAGCGTAGATCTCGCGACGGAGGAACTCGGCCATCTCGCTGTGCAGCCGGAAGCTGCGGCTGAAGCGCACGGCCGGCCCGCCCAGCGCCTGGAGTGTCTCGAACAGCGATGCATAGGTCCGGTATTCCTGGAACGTCCGGCGGCGCTCGTTGGCCCAGTCGTGCTTGATGATCGGCGGCATCTGCCGATGGTCTCCGACCGCAATGAGCTGGCCGTCAGGCGCGAGCGCCAGCGCCGCGAGCATCGCCAGCGGCAGGTTCATCTGCGACGCCTCGTCGATGATCAGGCACTGGTAGAGGGTCTTGCCGAGCATCCCGTCCTTCTTGTGCTTGCCGACGACAAGCCAGCGCACGGCCAGCGGCGTGCCGCCAGCGATGCAGTACTGATCGCGCTCGACCTGGTTCCAGTAAGCCGCGGCACTGTGATCGGGCTTGCTCATCGGCGGCAACGGCACGATCGGCGGTTTCGGTTCGTCCCGAGGCTTGAGCCGATAGATCGGCACATTCGACAGATCGGACCGGAAATACTGTCCGGCGATTGCAGGATGTCCAGCGATCAGATCGGCGATCTGTTGCTGAACCTCGACGATCTTGTCGAGGAGCACGTCGATCGCCGCGTGCGTGTGGCACGAGATGACGACCCGGAACGGGATGCCCGCGTCCATCGCGCCTTGCAGTCGCGAGAGGATGGCAAACGCCGTCGAGTAGCTCTTGCCCGTCCCAGGCGGCCCCTGGACCACGAGTATCGGTTCATCGCCGTGCTCGCCGACATAGTCGAGCTTGCTCGGCTCGAAGTCGTGGAGGAGTCTCGCTTCGTGGAGGGCCTTCAGGCCATCAACGAAGCGCTTCTGGCCGGCCCGAGCAGCGTCGGGCCAGTTCGCTGCCAAAGGCATCCGACCGTCGAGCCGCTCGTAGAGCGTGTTGATGCCTCCAGCCGCCAGACCATCGATCAGTTGAGCGGAATGCGAGCCAGTCCAGTCGTCCGGGTTCTCGTCGAGCATGTACAGCCGGCCATCGTCGAAGCCGGTCCGCTTCGACCACATCGTGCCGAACACGAAGCCGGTGGCAGCGGAGCCGCCGAAGAGATCGCTCAGCTCGATCGTGACCCATGCCCGCGTCGCGGCGCCGTCGGCATCCCGTTCGACGCGCAGCTCGACGATGTCGCCCCGCATCGCGTAGAGCATCGACTTCGCCGTCGGTGTGAACTCGCGTGCCGGCGCGTCCGGCCGGCTATCGATATCGGTCCGCGGGTTGATGACGACGCGCGAATCCGCCCGGAGCGTGGTCATACCCAGCGCCTCGTCGAGGTCGCATTCAGCACCGTCCACGTCGACGCGGAACCGCAGACGCAGCCCCTTCAGGTTCAGCTTCGTCGCGTCGCGCTGCTCCTTCGAGAGTTCGGGCTTCTCGCCCGGCGGGGTCGCTGCCACAGCCGCCTGGTAATACTCGTCACGCAACGCCGCGCGGTGGCGGTTCTCGGCGTTGATCGCGCGTATCTCCGGATCCTGATCCTCGTCGAAGTAGCGCACCAGCAGCGTCTCGCCGGAGAGGACGCGCTTCTCCGGCGCGGGGTTGCGCGCCGAACGCCAGGCAGCCAGCTCGACCAGCCGCTCGATCGCGACGAACTCCTGGAGCGCGCTCGCCAGCGTGCGCGCCTTCCCGTCAATCTCGTGCAGGTCCGGCAGCGAGAACGCGCTCTTGGTCGTAAAACGGTTCTTCGGCAGCTCGCGAGCGACATGCTCGATCGCCTCCAGCCGCCGCCGCTCGAACCCGGCGAGCAGATCGAGGGTAACTGACGTATAGCGCCGGATGTCGGACGCCTCGCCATCGACCGGCAGTTCCTGCCAGGCGCCGTAGGCGTACTCTAGGGGAATCTGGCTGTTGAACCTGGCCCGGCTCATGAACCACGATGCGTCGTCCTCCGGGTCGAACCGGCCCCAATAGTCGAATAGCCGCCCGGCGAACACCTTGCGGTATCGCTCCGGCGAATTCCAGTTGAAGCCCAGCCAAGCAGCCACCGACTGTAACGACTGGCAGACGAACGGATAGTTGCGATGCTGGCGAACCTCGTCGCTCAGGAAGCTGGTCAGCGGCGAGTCGTAGCCGGCCATCTGCGTCATGAAGTCGTAGATCGCCGTCGCTTCGACAACCGACGTAAAGTGCCGCGCCAGCGCGTCGAGCAGCAGCGTCTGGCTAAGCGAATCCCAGAAGATCAGGTGAATCGGCGCGTTCGGCTCGCCATTCTCGTCCGGCGCCGCTACTTCGACGACCGCGGCGAGGACCGCCGACATCCAGTCCACCAGCAGGTCGCGCTCGGACGCCTCGGTGTCCGGCGGCCCGCCGGCCAGCCGGACGACGACGCGGCGACGCTCATCGGATTCCTCACCGTTCTCGCAGCCCACGACCAGCGCGCCGAGCATATAGACCCGGTCATGGAGGTAGTCCCCCTGGACATCGACGTAGATCCGCACGAGATTCGGGTGCAGATCGGGCCGGCTCTCCGGCAGCGAGCCATACCCCTTGTCCGGGATATACGACGGCGGTTTCTCGCCGTCGTGGCGCATCCGCGAGCGGTAGCTGCGGGCACGCAGGACCAGCTCATCCAGTCGCGGCCCGACCGGCCAGGTCGTCGCCGCCCGCTCGGCGCGCTCCGCGCTGCCAGGCGCCGGGATGAGGTTTAGCGATCCTGGCGATTCCGGCTCTTTCAGCGCCGCCAGCTCGGCGACGGCGCCAATCCCGATCCGCTGCAATGCCCGCTTGTCGTTCATCGACAGGTGCGGGATGACCGACAGGTCATCGTGGGCGAACGACCACTTCATGCAGAACTCGTTGTAGATGCAGCTGTCGCACAGTCGGTTGATGTGGAACGGCACCTCGTCGAACTCGGCCGACGCGACGCGACGGGCCAGCGAACGCTCGCCGGTCACCAAGTCGCGCACCGCCCCGACGTAGCGCTGCGGGTCGGGGACCACTTCGAGGAATCCCTCACTGGCGCCGAAGAGCTCGGCGGCGAGGACGCGTTGGCGCTCGCGCTCTTGCCGCTCCTCGTCATCCAGCGCTGTGTCGGGGCTGGACGGTCCACGGTAGAGGATCGCCAACTCGATCCCCGCCGTCTCGATGCCGGTGTCGGAGAAAAGGCGAGCGAGCATCTCGTGGTAGAAGGCGACCTGCAGCCGGTGGTCGACCTTGGTGGCACGGGTCGCCTTCATGTCGGCGATCAGCACGCCCAGCCGGCCCTCGTCGTCGCGCTGCAGCCGCAGCAGGTCAATCGCGCCGCGCATACGCCATCCCTCGACGTCCGCCTGGATACGCGGCTGAAAGAGGACGATCGATTCGCCGGCCGGCAACGTCCGCGCTAGCCGGACGACCTCGTCGTTGTTGTCGGTCCACTCGTCCGTCTTGCCCACATCCCGGAAGCTGCGGGTGTTGCCGAACGCGGCAGCCTCGGCTTCGATGCGGTCCTCGAACTCCTGTCCGGAGCGGGGGAAGAGCGGCGGAATCTGCTGGGCGCGCACGCCGTATTCGCCCATGAACCCCGTGCCGTGCGCGCGCTCGTGCAGGCGGAAGCGTAGGTAGCGCTCGCACTGCCCGAGCCGCGCGAAGCGCGCGACGTCGGTCGGCGCGATCGTCCGAAGCTCGTGCGCGGCGAGCGGCTTCAGGTCTGGCTCGTTCATCAGCGAAGCATCCCTGATCTGTCTCGTACGGTCTAATTCCAAGGATACGGCATTGCCTGGACGCAACACCACGCGTCGGTCCTTAGTCCGAACTGGCGCTGCCGCTTTGTCAGTTGCGTGGCTGGCCGGGGGGACAGGTCGAAAGCCATCCTGTCCGACGGCGACGACAAGAGCACATCCCCATATCCTGTTATTGACGGTGGACGGCGCCGGCGCCGTCCGATCCGCAACGAGGCGGGCCGCCGATCGGCAATGACGCGATCAGCATGGAAAGCGGGGGCGACGATGGATCCGTATACCGCGACCAAGATGCTCGAGTACAACCAGCAGGAGCTCGCGAGGCTCCGCGGCCACCGGAAGTGGGTCACGCTCTTTCGGAGGTAGCTCGATGCAGACGACAGAAAGACGGGGCGAGCCTTGCTGCTCGCCCCGTTTGTGCTTCCGCGCCCGACCATTCCCGCGGCGCCGGCGCTGCTACACTCGACTCCGGCGATGCGCCACAACTGCAATACACAATCCACAGGAGGTCTGATTGAGCCGCAATCTACGACCGGGTGCGCCCTACCCTCTTGGCGCCACCTGGGACGGCAAAGGCACGAACTTTGCCATCTTCTCCGAGAACGCCACCGCGGTCGAGCTCTGCCTATTCGAAGCCAACGATCCATCGGCCGAGATGGAGCGGATACCGCTCCGCGAGGTCACCGCCCACGTCTGGCATGGGTACCTGCCGGACGTCGGACCGGGCCAACTCTACGGCTATCGGGTGCACGGACCCTACGAGCCATCAAACGGCCTGCGCTTCAATCCCAATAAGTTGCTGATCGATCCCTATGCCAAAGCCATCACCGTACAGGTGGACT
>DAOKZM010000127.1:0-8178 GCA_035325665.1 Thermomicrobiales bacterium
CCTCTCGCGAGCAGCTGGGCCTGCGCGGCGAGTGGGTCGTCGAGGTCGGCGGGTTGGAGCTGCCCGGGCCGGAGCTCCCGGCCGCGCAGTCGAGCGCCGTCCAGCTGTTTGCCCACAGCGCCCGGCGGATATCGCCCGACTTCGAGCTGGGACCTGAGACGCTGGAGGACGTCGTCCGGGTCTGCCGGATGACCGGCGCGATGCCGCTCGGCATCGAGCTGGCGGCGGCCTGGCTGCCGACCCTCTCCTGCGCCGAGATCGCCGTCGAGATCGAGCGCAGCCTCGACTTCCTGGCAACCGGCCCGCGCGACGCTCCCGAGCGCCATCGCAGCATCCGCGTCGTCTTCGACCGCTCGTGGGAGTGGCTGACCGACGACGAGCAGCGTGTCTTCAGCCGGCTCGCGGTGTTCCATGGCGGCGCCTCGCGCGCCGCCGCCGAGGCGATCGCGGGCGGGTCGCTGCCGGTGTTGTCGGCGCTGGTCGCCAAGTCGCTGGTGCGTCGCGTCGCCAGCGGCCGCTTCGAGGTTCACGAGCTGCTACGGCAGTACGCGGCCGCCCGGCTGGCCGAGCGCCCGGCCGAGGCAGAGGAGACCCGCGACCGGCACTGTGCCTGGTTCTGCGACATGCTGGCCCACAAGCGGGCCGAGCTGAGCGGGACGGGCCAGCAGCGCGCGCTGGAGGAGATCGGCAGTGACCACGAGAACGTCCGGGCCGCCTGGGCGTGGGCCGTCGAACGCCGCCGCATCGCCGACATCCTCAAGGCGGTCCACGGCTACTGGCTATACGCCGAGGTGACCGGCCGGTATCTGGAGACGCAGGAGATCCTCGGCCAGGTCATCGCGATGCTCTCTTCGGAGCCGGAGGGCGTCGTGGCCGGACGGCGTGAGCGAGAGCTAGCGCTCGGCGCGGCGCTGATCCGCTACGGCTCGATCCACGAGCGGCTCGGCGACTACGCGGCCGGTGAGCGCGCGATCGACGCGGGGATGGCGGTCCCCCGGTCGCTCGACGAGCCGTTCAACCTTGGGTTGGCGCTGAACTTCAAGGCGATGTTCGCCCGCGCCCGTGAGGAATACGGCCAGGAGCGCGCGCTCCTGTTGAGAAGCATCGACCACTTCATCGCCGCGGGGGATCGCTGGGGACGGGGCTACTCGCTCAATGATCTGGGCATGGCGACCCTGATGCTCGGCGACCCCGGCGAAGCCCGCCGTCTCCAGCGGCAGGCGTTGGAGATCTTCGATGAGATCGGCGATCGGCGAGGAGCGGCATTCGCGCTGCACAACCTCGGGGTCGTCGCGCTGGCCACCGGCGACCTCGACGAGGCGCGCGAACACCTGCGCGAGTCTCTGGCGATCCGCCGCGACCTGCGCCATTCCTGGGGAATCGCGACGACGCTCACCGCGCTCGTCTCGGTCGAGCGGGCGGCGGGCCGGGCCGGCGACGCGCGCGACCTCCTGCGCGAGGCACTCGTCGGGGCCGTTGCCGTCCAGTCGATCACGGCGGCGCTCGGCGCGGCGCTCGAGATGGCCGCGCTCTGGATGTCGGGCGACGCTGACGAGCGCGGCCGCGCCGCGCGGACGCTGGCGCTGGCGCGTTCCCACCCGGCGCTCGACGCCGCGGCGCGAGCCCGCGCCGCGTCCCTGCTCGCCGAGTTGGGAGCGACCACGCCGGAGCCGTTGCTCCGGCCGGACTGGGTGACACAGCCGGTCGCCGAACAGGTGCGGGTCATGCTGGGCGGAGAGGCGGAGCTTGCCCTCGCCTGATGCCGGGTAGAAGGAGCGGTCATGCGCGCGGCGGAGCCGGTCGAGGCTGGAAGCCTGGTCCTGCACGAGTTCGGGGCCGGCTACGAGGTATTCGGCGAACCGGATGCCCCGGCTGTCCTGCTGCTCCCAACCTGGCAGATCGTCCACAGCCGTATCTGGAAGATGCAGGCGCCGCACCTCGCTCGCCGGTTCCGCGTCGTCACGTTCGACTCGCCCGGCAACGGGCGCGGGGAGCGCACCATCGACCCACGCGCTTTCGAATACGACCGGATCGGTGATCAGGCGATCGGCTTGCTCGACCATCTCAGCATCGCCTCCGCGGCCGTCGTCGGCTTCTCGCGTGGCTGCGACTTCGGCATCGCCCTGGCCGCTCGGTACCCCGAGCGCGTGTCGCGGCTTGTCCTGATCGCCAATGGCGTCTTGCCGGACAGCTGGCAGCCGCATCCCGACCCGCGGTTCTGGGAGTGGCGCGAGCAATACTCCGGCTGGGAGATGCGCAATGCGCACTTCTGGCGCGACCATTACGACGATTGGCTGTCCTTCTTCTTCGCCCAGCTTCTGGCTGAGCCTCATTCGACGAAGGGCATCGAGGACAGCATCTCCTGGGGCGCCGAGACGACGCCGGAGATCCTCATCGCCACGATCCCCAACCCCGACCTGCACCCCCGGATGCCTACGCGGGAGGCGATCCAGCGCGTGCGCTGCCCGGTGCTGCTGATGCACGGCGACGCCGACCTCTGCGAGCCGATCGTGGCGAGCCAGGCGCTGGCGGCGGCGCGGCCGGACTGGACGTTCGTCACGCTCGAAGGCTGCGGCCACATCCCGCAGATTCGCCACCCCGTGAGCGTCAACCGGGAGCTCGACGCGTTTCTCGGTGCTCCGCGCTCGGCGCCGCGGTCGTGGCAGCGGGCGATGGCGCGGCCACGCCGGACGCTGTTCGTCTCCAGCCCGATCGGCCTCGGTCACGTCCAGCGCGACCTGGCGATCGCCCGCGAGCTGCGCCGGATCGTGCCGGACCTCGAGATCGACTGGCTGGCGCAGCCGCCGGTGACGCAGGCGCTGGAGCGCGCCGGGGAGACGATCCACCCGCGCAGTCGCGAGCTGGCCGGCGAGGCGGCGCACTGGGAGTCCGGGGCCGGGGAGCACCAGCTGCACTGCTTCCACGCCTTTCGCGACATGGACGAGATCCTGCTGGCCAACTTCATGGTCTTCCTCGACGCCGTCCGCGAGACCCCCTACGACCTCTGGATCGGCGACGAGGCCTGGGAGGTCGATCACTTCCTCCACGAGAACCCGGAGCTGAAGACGGCGTCGTACGTCTTCATGACCGACTTCCTCGGCTGGCTGCCGATCGACCGTTCGCCCGGCTCGCGCGAGGCGTTCCTCACCGCCGACTACAACGCCGAGATGCTGGAGCACATCGACCGCTACCCGCGCATCCGCGACCGCGCGCTCTACTTCGGCGCCTACGACGACCTGGCGCCGGAGCGCTTCGGACCCGGTCTGCCGTCGATTCCCGCCTGGGCGCGCGAGCATTTCGAGGCCGTCGGCTACGTCGTGCCGTTCGACCCGGATGATTATGTCGATATCGTCGCGGTACGCGAGCGCCTAGGCTATGCGCCCGACCGGCCGCTGGTCGTCGCGGCTGCCGGCGGGACGGCGGTTGGCCGGCCGCTGCTGGAGAAGGTCGTCGCGGCCTGGCCGCTGATCCGCGCCGAGCGGCCGGAGGCGGAGTGCGTCGTCGTCGCCGGGCCGCGGATCGACGCGGCGACGATCCCGGCGCAGCCGGGCCTGCGCGTCCTACCCTACGTCCACGACCTCTATGAGCACCTAGCGGCGGCCGACCTGGGCATTGTCCAGGGCGGGCTGGGCACGACGATGGAGCTGGCCGCCACCCGACGGCCCTTCCTCTACTTCCCGCTTGCCGACCACTGCGAGCAGCTCTTCCACGTCGCCCACCGGCTGGAGCGTCACCGGGCCGGAAGGCGGATGGAGTATGCCGCGACGACGCCGGAGTCGCTGGCCGAGGCGGCGCTCGCGACGCTGGAGAGCGACACGAGCCGCTACCGCGCGCTCGACCCGCAGGCTGCGGAGCGCGCGGCGCGGGCCATGGCGGCGTTGCTGTGAGCCGCCGGCAGGCTTATGCCTTCCGGTGGCCGCCCGAGAGCGCGGTGAGCGTGCCGAGGGCGAGGTAGATGCCTCCGGCGAGGTAGTGCTGGCCGCGCCGGAAATGGCCGTTGCTCTTGAGCCAGCCACCGGCGGCGCCGGCTAGCAGCGCGTACATGCTGTCGCTGCTGACGCTCAGCACCGCGTAGAGGCAGCCGAGGAACATGATCTGGACGGCGACCGGGCCGCGCGCGGGATCCACGAATTGCGGCAGGAAGGCGAAGAAGAACAGCGCTACCTTGGGGTTGAGGATGTTGACGACCACGCCCTGGGCGAAGACGCGGCGCAGCGACGCCGGGGCGATGGTCGCGGCTTCGTGCGGCGCCCCGCCGCGCAGCAGGGAGCGCAGCCCGAGGTAGAACAGGTAGGCCGCCCCGGCCAGCTTCACCGTCGTGAACGCGGTCGCCGACGACATCAGGATGGCCGAGAGGCCGAGCGCCGCCCCGGCGACGTGGACGAGGCTGCCGGTCGCGACGCCGGCCGCCGAGACGACACCGGCTCGCCGCCCCTGCTCGACGCTCCGCGCGACGATGTAGAGGACTGCCGGTCCGGGGATGATGAGCAGCGCCATCGCCGCGCCGGCGAACAGCGCGAGGGTCGAGGGTTCCGGCATCGAGAGCTCCCTGGCGACGTGGGTCGCCGATCACGATACGACGGCGATCGTCCAGCCGCAGCCGAGGACGACCGCGCTGGCGGTCAGGATCTGGAACAGCCACCGCTGGACTCGGGCCGGGTCGCGCAGCGAGAGCGCGAGCGCGACGAGCAGCACGATTGTGGTCACGCCCGCGGCGACGAGTCCGGCCAGTGGCCGCTGTCCCAGCCAGGCCGCGCCAGCGGCGACGAGCGCCGCCGACGCGAACGAGGTCGTCCACAGTAACACCGTTGACCGGCGCTCGCCAAGTGCCACTGCCAGCCCGCGTTCGCCCAACCGACGGTCCCACTGGATGTCGGGCATGACCTGGGCGAGGTGGATCGCGACGGTCAGCAGCGCGCCGACTGGGTAGAGCCAGAGCAGGCGCGGCTCGAAGCGGTCCATCACCAGCCAGGCCCAGGTCGGCAGGAGCGGCAGCGCGACGAGATAGGGCAGCCAGGAGAGTGGTGTGCGCTTGATGCCCAGATCGTAGGTCAGTCCGGCGCCGGTCCCCAGCGCCAGCACGGCCAGCTCCGGCCCGCCGAGCAGCGCCCCGGCGACGAGCATTAGCGCCAGCCCGCCGGCCACGACGCCGAGCGCCGCCCGCGGCGAGACCAGCCCGGCCGGGATCGGCTTCCACGGCTTCGCCGCCGCGTCGGCGTGCCGGTCGAGCCACTCGTTCAGCGCGCCGATCGCCAACTGGCCGCCGAGCATGCCGGCTAGCAGCAGCGCGTAGCGGGTGGGGTTGGGGGCGCCGCCGGCCGCCAGCCAGCCGAAGGCCGCCGTCGCGATCAGAACGACGAGGACCGGCCAGGGGTGCGGCAGCATGATGTAGGCGTGCATCTTGCTGTGCATAGGCTGAGTCTACGGTGTCGCGTGTCGGTCATAATTGACATGTATCGACTAAGATACTATGATTGGATCAAAGGCTTGTGATATGAGCCGTGCGGCACAGTACTTGGTGGGGTGATGGCCCCGTCGATTGATCCGTTGTCGGGAGATGGAGGACGCGATGAGCATCCAGCGTTGGGATCCCTGGCGGGATATCGTCTCGCTGCGTGAGGCGATGAACAGCCTGCTCGAGGAGTCGTTCGTGCGGCCGAGGGCCGGGATGGCGGCGATGACCGGCGGGATGGCAATCGACCTGTCGGAGACGGACGAGGCGTACACGATCAAGACGACCGTGCCGGGGGCGAAGCCGGAGGATGTCGACATCTCGATCCTCGGCGATACGCTGCGCATCTCGGCCGAGGTCAAGGCCGAGGAGGAGCGTGAGGGTGAGAAGTGGCTCGTCCGCGAGCGGCGCTTCGGCAATTTCGAGCGCGCGGTGACGCTGCCGAGCAACGTCAAGGCGGACGAGGCGCAGGCCGACTTCGACAACGGCGTGCTGACGATCACGTTGCCGAAGGCCGAGGCGGCCCGCCCGCGCCAGATTCAGGTGCGGGCAGGCGCGGCGGGCCAGGAGCAGGCGCCGAAGGAGATCGAGGTCGAGAGCGGCGCGTCCGAGAGGGAGCAGTCCGAAGGCTAGCGGCCGGCGGCACGGCACGAGATCCAGCGACCGGGGGCGGCGTATTGGCCGCCCCCGTCGTCGTGTCGCGTGTTGACCTGATAGGCTAGGCGCCAGCGGTTCCCCGACCCTGACAGGAGTGAGACGGCCCGTGATCCTTGCCGGCATCCACCCGGTCGATGGCCTGACAGCGATCCTCAGCCTGGCGTCCGGCGATCTGCTAGACGCCGCCCGCCAGCTGACCGGCGATGACCTCACCGGGAAGCTGGGCGACCTGTTGCGCGATGCTGCCCGTTCGCTCGTCCGGATCGTCCTCGTCGTCATCATCGCGCTGGTCGCCCTGCGGCTGCTGCGCGCCGCGGTGGGGCGGATCGTCGCCGGGGTGCTGTCGGCGCAGGGGGAGCCGACGGCGGCGCAGCGCCAGCGCGCCGACACGCTCGGGCGGGTCACCGAATCGACCGGCCGGGTGGTCATCATCATCGTCGCCGCGATGATGATCCTGGCGAACCTGGGGATGGACATCGGCCCGCTGATCGCCAGCGCCGGCCTGGCCGGCATCGCCATCGGCCTTGGCGCCCAGAGCCTCGTCCGCGACACGATCAACGGCTTCTTCATCCTGTTCGAGGATCAGTTCGGCGTCGGCGACGTCATCACCGTCGGCGCCGAGAGCGGCACGGTCGAGACGATCGACCTGCGCCGGACGGTCCTGCGCGCGGTCAACGGCGCCCAGATCATCATCCCCAATGGGGAGATCCGCGTGCTGCAGAACCAGTCCAAGGGCTGGTCGCGGGCGGTGATCGACGTTCAGACGACCCCGTACGCTGACGACGCGCAGGTCGTCGCCGTCCTGCGCGAGGTGACGGCTCAGGTGGTGGATGACCCGCAGATCGGCCAGCACATCCTGGAGCCGCCACAGGTCCTCGGCGTCACCAGTATCTCCGCAACCGGCGTGACCTTCCGCGTGCTGGTCAAGACCGAGCCGCTGCAGCAGTGGGCGGTGGAGCGCGAATTGCGTCTGCGCATCCGCGAAGCGTTCCGCCAGCACCAGATCCCGGTGCCGGCCGTCGCCACGACCGTCGCGGCCGGCGAGCCGGGCTGACGCGCCGCCGGGGCGGACGGGAGGCAGACGGATGCAGCAGATCGGCCGTGGACCGGCCGTCGCCAGCGACGCGCTCGGCCGCGTCGTCCCGCTCCTGGAGCGGATCACCCCGCTGGCGGCCCGCGCGGCGCGGCTGGCCGCCGGGCTGGTCGTGCTCTCGCTGCTGGCGACGCTGGTGGTCGCCGTGGCCGTCGCTGGCTGGCTGGCGCCGCGGGAGGAGGCGGACTGGCTGCTGCTGGCGCTGATCGCGGGGGCGATGCTGTTCCCGGCCGGGGTGCTGGGGCTGATGTGGCTGACGTTGCGCGAGCTGGTCGAGCTACCAGCGAAGCTGCTGGGTCTGCCGGGAACCACCGCGCAGACGCGCGACCGGCTGGGGCGGGTCGTGGCCGGGCTGCGCCGCGGCAGGCGCGGGGTGCGCGGCGGGGCGCGCTCGCTCTGGGGCCTCGGCGGGCTGCTGCTGAGCGCCCGCGACTGGCTGGAGATCTACGCCCCGATCGTCCAGATCGTCAGCCTCCCCTTCCTCCTCCTCGTCGCCCTCGCCACCGTCGCTGTCTTCGCCGAGGTCGCGCTGGCCGTGGTCGTCGGCGTCGTGCTGCTGGTGATGTAGGCGCGCCCAAACCTTGCCCATCCGTCTGGCCATGCGCCGTGATGTCGTGCTACCACGTATCGACATCCGAGTTTCGTGAACGCAACTACCGGCGCTGACCGTGTGATGTCGGAGGACGCTGCGTGGCCCGGCTCGAAGACCTTACCCGTGGCGCGACGATTCGAGGCATCCTGCCCGATGGCCCGGTCACCGTCGTCGACGCGAGCTGGCACGGCAACACCGTGCTGGAGCTGACCTACAAGGACTCGGCCGGGCGGGTCGCCCAGGAGCTGCTATACCGCGACCGCGAGCCGTCGCTGGAGGTCGTCGAGCGCGGCCAGTCGTGGAGCTTCGAGGCCGACGGCGAGCTGCTGCGGCTCGTCTCCCAGGCGTATCGCATCCGGCTCGCCTACCTCTTCCACCCGCTGG
>DAOKZM010000128.1:0-8167 GCA_035325665.1 Thermomicrobiales bacterium
GTAGAAGAGGCCGTCGATCTGGCTGGGGTAGAGGCCGGCCGTGTCTACGAGGCGGACCCGCTTCGAGACCTCCGTGCCGAGGATGGTCGCGATCTCTGCATCCGTGCTGCCCAGGAGGTCGACCGTGGGCCGGGGCTGGTCGACGGAGAGCGTGGCTGCGCGCCAGCGGGCGAAGGCGCGGATCGTCTCGGCGTCGTCGTTGAAGTCGAAGTCCTGGCGCAGGACCTGCCCCTCGACCAGCGGAGCCGGCGCGGCGACGTCGATGCGGCGCTCGTCGTTGCTCCTCCGGACCGCCTGCCCTCGGACCTGGAGAAGGGTGAGGTAGATCGGCGCGGTATCCAGGTTCTCGAAGCCGGCAGAGAAGCCGCCACCGTAGCTTGTGAAGGAGAGGAGCACGAGCTGGGACGTCTTGTCGGCGCCGCTCCCGTCGGGCTGGGAGTTGGCAAGATAGTCGACGCCGGCGACCGGCGCGAGCACGTTCGTGCCCCCCACCTGGTACTCGCCGGAGAGACGGTTGAGGGGTGAGTCCGACCCGGGCGCGAGCGGGCGGCCCGTGGGCGAGAGCGAGTAGAGGACCGAGAGCCCGCTCGCCACGTCCAGGCCGGCACGGGAGAAAGAGACGTCCGAGACGAGGTCGTCGCGACGAAAGGAGAGTTCGAGCCCGGCCGCGTCAGAAACGGTCGCGTAAAGCGGCTGGAGCGTGCGGTTGTCGCGGTTTTCGAAGCGCAGCACCCCGCTCCGGTCGCAGTACAGCTGGCCGCCCAGCTCCTGCTTCGCCGCCTCCTGGAGTGCCTGGAGCGGCGCCTTGCGGTGGCACCAGTAGCGTTCGAGGGTCGTCAACGCGACGTCGAATGCACGGCGCGCAACCGGCCAGCCGGCTGCGTCGCAGATCGCGCGGAGCACCTCGTCGACCCGCTTCCCGTCCTGAAGCGGAAGGGAAACGCTGCCGCGACGGAGCCGCTCGAAGCCATCGAGGAAGGTCATCTGCACCGCCGGGACGCCGTCGACCGTCCTCTGCTCGCGCACGTCCACGAGCTCGCCGCGGAAACCCGGATAGGCCGTGCCGTTGTGGGTGGCGCTGAGCACCAGCTCCCGCCCGGGAAGGAGCAGCCCGTAGAGCGGGCTGGAGGCGTTGTAGCGCGAGTAGCGGCCGGAGGGGTTCTCGAGGGTCAGTGAGCAGCGGCCGGCAGCGAAGTCGTCGGCGGCGGCCGAGCGCCCGCCGCTGAACCCCACGGCGACAAGGTCCGCGGAGACGTCCTCGTAGGCGTCGCCCCAGTCGCCGTCAGCGTCCCAGTCCACGAGCGCGGCCCAAATCGGCTCGCTCATGCGAACACCCCGCTTCTCCCCGCACGCTGAGCGGCGAGCTGGAGCTGGCGCAGGAGCTCATCCACGTCGCCGACGAAGCCATGGAAGTGGAGGTGCTGCTCGATGGTGCTGACGGCCGTCCCCCGCTTCTCAAAGCGCGAAAGGGGCAGGACCGCTTCGGGACCGGCTTCGCGGACCAAGGCCAGGGTGGGCCGCGTGACCACGCCCCCACGGGCGAGCCGCGGAATGTCGGGCGGGTCGATGTGGATCACGCCCACCTTTGGAAGGTGCGTATCGAACGAGAACTCCAGCGCCGAGTTGATCGGGTCGATCACGAACTCGTTGACGACGCTCTTCACGGCCGTGAGCACAGCCTCGCCTACATCCCCGGCGAATCCCTCTGCCGCCGAGAGCGCCGCCTTGAGACCATCCAGCAGCGCGCCACCGAGGGCTTGGCCGGCGTCAAGGATGAGCGGCGCCAGTCCCTTGATAAGCTCGATCGCGTTCTCGATCGTCCCCTTAATCCCGTCCCAGATGCTCCCGACGATCTGCTTCACACCCTCCCACGCGCGGCGCCAGTCACCCGTGAAGACGCCCATGAAGACGTCGACGACGCCCTTGATGATCCCGAGGCCCGTCTCGATCTGGATGCGAATTTGGTCCCAGGCGGTCTCGACTATGAGCGCCAGGGCCTTGAGGGCTGGCTCAATGGTGGCCCTGATCTCGTCCCAGTGCTCGCGCACGACTGCGACGGCCGCTGTCACCGCCTCGCTGACGGCGGTCGCGATCGCGGCCACGGCTGGCACGAAGCTGTCCGTGATCCAGCCGGCAAACGCCTCGAAGGCAGTCCGGACAGTTCCTGTCGCGGTCTGAAGCGGCGGGTACTTCTTCTCCAGGTCGTCCCAGTGCTTCACGAGGAGGAAGATGCCGGCGCCCAGCGCGGCAACCACGAGTCCGATCGCGATCACGGGGGCAGCCGCGGCAATGGTGGCCACGGCGGCGGCTCCGGCCGAGACCGCCCAGCCGGAGAAGGCAGCGACCAGGACGGTCCCGATGGCAACGCCGACGGCCTGGAGCGCTGACTCGTTGCTCCCGAACCACTCGCCGAGCGTCTGCAGCGGCGGCAAGAGGTTGTCGCGGACGAAGACGCCAACCTGCTCCACCGCCGGCCCGAGGTTGGCTGAGATCCAGGTCGCGGCCGCCTCGATGGCGGGGACGACCTGCTCGGCGAGGACAACGCCGACGGCCGTCATGACCGGGAGGAGCGCGGCGCCCAGCGTCTCCTTCGCCTCACCCAGCCGGAGTTGTAGCTGCTCGAACTGGCCGGCGGTCGAGCGCGCGTAGGCCTCGGCCTGGCCACCGAACTTTGCCTGGACGGCCGCGAGAGCGTCCGCCTCGGAGGCGTTGTCACCCAGGGTGATGCCGAGCCTCTTGAAGACCTCGATGTTCTCGCTGTTCAGCTTCCCCAGCATCTTCGTGGCCGTGGCGAGGGGGATGTTGGCACCCCGGGCGAGGTCCATCGCCGCCTTCTGCCGGCGCAGGGCCTCGTCTGCATCGCCGGTCGCGGCCGCGAGGAACTGGAACGCGTCGCGCACCTCGTCGTCAGTGAAGGCCAGCTTCTGGCCGGCGTCGATCGCCTCGTTCACCTTCGCGATCGTCTCGTCGTAGTTCCCGCCGAGGTTGCGGACCGCCTGCTCGAGCCGGGCCGTCGCCTGCTCGTCCTCGGCCGCGGCCGCTTTAGCGGCGTCCAGTAGGAAGCCAGGCGCCTTGAGCAACCCCTGGCCGACGACGAAACCGGCCGCGACCTGGGACGCCTTGGCAAAGGCGCCGTCGAGGCCCTTGACCTTCGCCTCCAACCCGCCAGCGCTCTGGGCAAGCTGCTGCATGGCGTCCTGCGCCGGCTTGGCGTTCCCCAGAAAGACGATCTCCAGCTTTCGTTCAGCCATGGCCCCTCTTCAGCGCTTTCGCGTACTCCTCCAGGTAGCGCCGCATGACGAGGAACTCGTCCAGGTGCAGCGCCCAGAACTCGGCCGGCGTCAGGCCGAAGACGTGGCAGAACTCGGGGAGGGCGCCGAGCCACCGCCGGCGCCGGCCGCGGTGGGGACCAGGCTGGCGAGCTCGCTCACCTTCACCCGGCGCGCGTCCTCCAGGGTCAGCGTCGGGTCCTCGCGCCGCTTGATCAGCCAGACGAAGACGCGGACGGCCTTGAGCGTCGGCTGCCAGCCGTCCTGGAGCTGCATGGGGTCGATCCCGGTCGCCTCGGCGAAGTCCTTCAGCTCGCCCAGGTCCAGGTCGTTGATGTCGAAGACGAAAGCCACGTGTCCCTCCTCAGGCGGCGGTCGTGCCGAAGATCTCGTCGAAAATGGCGTTCCACTCGTCGAAGGCGGTGCGGAGCCGGCGACGCACCGTCGGCCAGAGGAAGTAGCCCTCGCGGCCGCGGTGGGGTGGGAACTGGCGCGTGCGCGGCCGGGTGCCGCCCCCGAACTCCTGCCCGTAGAACTCGGGCACGCGGGCGCCGCCGGCGGTCACGCGCTTCCCGGCCAGAGGCCTGCGGGCGGATCGACGCCTTCGAGCGGGTGGAGACGGACGCCCCGGCCGCACCCCTGGCTTCGTCCGCGACGCTCTCCACGAGCCGCTTGTTCACCTGCTGGAGCCGCCGCGCGAGCTCCGGGTCGGCTGCCCGCAGCTCCCGCTGGAGCTCCTTGAGCCCGCGCACCTCGGCCGCCAGCATCCGGTCCCTCGCGACCATCGCTAGGCCGCCGTGTCCGTGGTGCGCTGCTCGATCGTGATGACCGGGTTCACGCCATCGGCAAGGGCCTTGAACGGCCGTGGCTGCATGACGACGTCCGGCCCGCCCACCTTGGGCGTCGAGCCGCGGTAGGCGACCTTCGGGATCGTAACCGTGAGCTTAAACGGCCCGCCGCCGACGATGACCGTCGGCGAGGTGAACGTGAGCACGAGCTGTGCCTGCGTGCCCGCGACCCAGTCGGCGTAGGCGGAGAGGTCCTCGAATTCGCACTCCAGGTCGCCCTCGATCGTGGCTTCTCCCGCGGCGAGCGGCTCTTTCTTCGTGTTGCCGAGTCCTCGGCGCTCGGTGGCGAGGCTGTTGGCGCCCTTGATGCTCGCCGACTTCACGAAGGTCGTGACGCCGCCGATGGTGAGGGCGCCCTCGCTGAAGACGAAGAGCTCGGAACCGGCAGGGTAGCTGGCCGTCGCGAGGGCGGTCGCAGTCTAGACCGTGGCAAAGTCGAAGGTCACGGCGAGCTTGAGCGTCTCGTCGAGGGCGCACTTGAGCTCCCATTCGGTCACCTTGCCGCCCGAGTAGGTGAACGGCCGGCTCGTCCCGGAGATGTCCGGCTTCCCCACCTGGAGCGTCAGCGAGAGGCCCTTGAGGCCGTTGGCGTCTGGCGTTATCAGGGCGCTGCGCTCCGAGCCGGCGACGAGGCTGTTGGCGTAGCTGCCCAGACAGTGCTTGAAGAGCATCCCGAAGCCCTTCGTCTGGACGTCGAACTCGACCTGCCCGCCAGCGGACTTGATGTAGCGCTTCTCGCGGTCGGAACGGAGGAAGCGCCCGGTGCCGAGGCCACGGCTTTCGATGATGCCAACGTCGACGTCGAGGCCCTCGCTGTTGAACTCCAGGAAGCGCGCGACGGTGGCCGCGGTCCCGTAGGCCGACTCCTCGCCGATGCCCAACTGGGCGCCGAGGCCCGATGCGATGACCATCGTTTACTCCTCCTTTGCCTTCGCCGGCTTGGTTGCCGGGACAGCCTCCCAGTTGGCGCGCTGCGCAAGCAGGCGCTCCGCGACCGCGTCGTCCACCTCCACGGGCTCGCCGCGCTTCACCGTCTCGGCGGTCGAGATCTCCGGGACGCTGACCTCGTCGAACAGCCCGATGTAACGCACCTGCATGGCTTCCTCCTCAGCTCGGCAGCCGCTTCTCAACGGCCACCTGGAAGTCGATCCGGCAGACGCGGCCCTCGGGGTTGGCGCCCTCGGTCACCTCCGGCCGGCGGATGGCGCTCACACGGGCGACGCCGCCGACAGTCGGGTCGGCCCGCAGGAAGTCCTCGACCTCAGCCAAGAGGGCGAAGGCGCGGCCGCGGACCTCGCGGAAGACGGCCTCGTCGCTGCCGGGCCGGATGACCCAGACCATGACGTCGACGGTGTAGCGCTCCTCGCGCGCCAGCTTTCCGAGCGCGGACCACTCCTGCTCGCCGTCGACGTCGCCCAGTTGGATCGACTCCCGGGCCGCGTCCTTCGAGGTCAGCGGAGCGCTCACGACCTGGACGCCGGCGAGCCCGGGCCGGGCGACGAGCCCGTCGACCAGGGCGCTCTTGAAGGCGTGGATCGAGCTCGTCGTCGTCATCAGGCCACCACCGGCACGCGCTCGCGGTAGCGGTTGAGGACCTCGTCGACGAGCGGCAGCCCGAAGTAGGAGCCGTTCCGGCCGGCGGTGGCAAGCGCGAACGTCCCGAACTCCCCCGCCTGGCTGGTGGCGCGGTCGTCGAGCGGGCTCTTGACGAGCTGGTCGCGGAGCAGCCGCAGGGCGGCCAGCCGGATCTCCGCGGGGACGGGCTGGAGGCCGTGCTCGTACTCGACCTCGACGTTGCGGCGGCCGGCGGGGAAGGTGCTGCGCGCCTCGCGGTAAAGGAGACCGTGCGGGTAGATGACGACGTCGTCGATCTCCTCCGCGGTGAGGGCGGTCCAGGTTGCCCCGCTTCGGATGCGGATGCCGCGAACGGCCAGGACGCGGTGGCTGCCGATGCGCACCGACTCCGAGCTGTCGCCGTCGAGGAGCTCTCGGGCGTAGCGCGCGCCGAATCCCACGGCGCAGATCTCAGCAAAGGCCTCGGCGATGCGGTCCCGCCCGGCGAGGATCGTTGCATCGGGATAGGCCGTGCTGCTGGCGAGTGCGCCGCCGTCGTAGGCGCGGGCTTCGCCCAGCGTGAAGAGCACGTCGCCCACGATTCGGTGGTAGGTCGTCGCCGACTGCACTGCGCCGCCAACCGTGAACGTCCACATCGCCGTCAGGTCGTTGACCAGGGCCGTCTGAGCCGGCGTGAGCGAAAGCCGCAGCTTCCCCGACCCTGAGCCGACGATGGCCGCTGGGGTCGTCGCCACGAGGACCGCGCCGGCGCCGTCGAGGACGGTCACCGTCGGCGCCGGGCTCGCGTCCGGGTCGGTGGCGACGCCGTCCACGGACAGCGCGACCTCCAGGACGCTCGCCGTCCCACGGAGGATGTCCGCCGACCCGACCCGGTCGAGCGTCACTTGCTCACCCCCGTCAGCGCGAAAGCGAACGACGGCGTCGTGCCGCTGATAGTGGTGACGTACCGGCACTCCTTGCCGAGGCCGGTGAAGCGTTTGCGCTCGGAGGCAACGCCCGTCTTCGCCGCAAAGCTCCCGACCGTGGCCGGCGTGTCTGCGGCGCCCTCTCGCGTCTCGATCGAGACGGTCATGGAGGGCGTGGTGCCGCTTGCAGCCGTGACGTCGAGGAAGAGGTCGAGCGTGTTGGCTTCTTCCGTGTTGAACCAGGCGCCCTGTACCGTCGCCGTCTCCGGTCCGGAGGCGTGCAGGGTCAGGTCGTCGCCGCGCACGAAGCGGCCGCGGGCATCCGAGTAACGCGCCATCAGCTTTCCTCCTCAGGCTCGGCGGGCGCCGTCTTCGTCCGCTTCGCTCGTGCCGGTGCTTCGGCTGCGGGATCGCCGTCCGGCTCGGCCAACACGAAGCCGCGCTCGGTGAAACCGGACACGTCCTCGTTCATGACCTGGACGGTGCGGCCGTCGGGCGCGACCATCACGACCCGCCCAGGCTGCGGGTCAGGCGGACGCTGCCCCTGGTCGCCGAAGGCCACGAAGTCCTTGCTCCCGGTGACGTTACTCATCGCTTAAAACCCCGTGATCGTGCAGAAGGCGGCCGGGCGCGGGACCGCGAAGCCGGCCCGCATCGAAGCCAGCAAGGCGACGATCCCGCGGATGAACCAGTCGCTATGGGCGTCAGTCATCGACATCGAGACGCCCTCGCGTATCCACAGGCTGGCACCGCGCCGGTAGGCCCCGGCGAGCGGAGTCCCGTCCGTGAAGGCGACGTTCGCGACCATCGGCACGCCCCAGACCTGGTCCCCGCCCGCATGGCTTGGCGGGCCGAAGAGGTAAGCGCCGTTGGCGTCCTTCTCCAGCCGCAGATCCTGGGCGTCGTTGGGATGGAGTCCGAGGGCGTCGGGCTGGAGGTTGGCGATGCGGATGAGCGTGAACGCCTTGTGCACGGCGTCCGGCCGGCTGTCGCTGCCCTTGGCCTGGGTGCTGATGCCCGAGGTGTTGTAGATGCCGCGCAGGTTCGGGGCGTTGCCGTTGCCGCTCAGGGGCTGGCCGTCGAGCCGCTCCAGGACGCCCTCCACCAGCTCGCTCTCGATGATCGCCCGCACCTGGCCGGCGTCGGCGATGGCGCGCTTCGTCGCCGGGATGAAGTGCTTGATCTCCTGGACCAACACCTGGCGGACGGCGAAGGCGACGCCGCTCTCGGGCGCAGCGCCGTCAGCGGAGCTGGTGGCCTCGGCGACCTCGGCGGCGTTGTTCGTGCGCGAGGTCTGCTCGACGTACTCGATCATGTCGCTGTCGGTGTCGCCGACGTTGACGAGGCCGGCAACGACGCGCGGCCGGCGGAGCAGCTCCAATAGCTCGGTCTGGCGGTCGGCCAGGACGAAGGCGCCGGCCTGCGTGTCGGAGAGGCCGGTGACGAGCGTCTTCAGCTCGGCCCGCTCCAGCACCTTTACGGGCGCCGTCGCCACGCGGGCGTCGCTCATCTCGAGGATGCCGCTGCCCTTGAGCTGCTTGTAGCCCTCGGAGGCGAGCAGGCGGTCGGC
>DAOKZM010000129.1:0-8163 GCA_035325665.1 Thermomicrobiales bacterium
CTGGCCGCGGCGAAGACGCACACGCAGGTCAGGATCACGCTGCCGGAGACCCCGAGCGAGCGCATCCTCTACGCCGTGCTTGGTTCGGACCCCCAGCACCTCGACGACATTTGCCATACTTCCGGGCTGCCGATCCACGAGGTGAGCGGCACGCTGCTCGCGATGGAGCTCAAGGGCCTCGTCCGACAGCTGGCGCCGCAGCACTACGTTCGGGCCTGAGGATTGCGATAAGCGTGGCCGCCCCTCCGACGGATGCGCTGGGTCGCGCGGTGATGAAGGATCGGAATATGGCGGGACAATTCTTCGCGGTCATCCCTGCCGGCGGCAGCGGCACGAGACTCTGGCCGGTCAGTCGGGCGGGACGACCGAAGTTCCTCCTGCCGCTGCCAGGTCCGCAGACGATGATCCAGGAGACCGTAGGGCGTCTGGCCGAGATCGCCCGGCCGGAGAACGTACTGGTGGTCACCGGCGCTGCGCACATCGAGGAGATTCAGCGGCAGTTGCCCGACCTCAGCGCCGAACAGATCATCGCCGAGCCAATGCCGCGTGGCAGCGGTCCGGCGATCGGCCTTGGCGCGGCGATCGCGTTGTCCCGCGACCCGGAGGCGATCGTCGGCTCGTTCGCCGCCGACCACGTCGTCACCAGCGCCGACCGGTTCGTGCAAGCGGTCCGCGCGGCGATCGAGGTCGCCAGACAGGGCTATCTCGTCACGATCGGCATCCAGCCGAGCTACCCGGAGACGGGCTACGGGTACATCAAAGCCGGGCAGCCTATCGGAGCGTTCCACGGCATCGAGGTTTGCGAGGTAGACCGGTTCAAGGAGAAGCCCGACGCCGAGACCGCCACGGAATACGTCGCTTCCGGCGAGTATCTATGGAACGCGAGCATGTTCGTCTGGCGGGCGAGCGTGCTGATGGAAGAGATGCGACGATATCTGCCCGACCTCGCCGACGTCCTCGAGCGGATCGCCGCCGCGTGGGATACGCCCCGCCGGCAGGAGACACTCGACGCCATCTGGCCCACCGTCCAGGATGTCACGATCGACCACGGCATCCTCGAGCCGTCCTCGCGCGTCGCGGTCGTGCCGGCATCGTTCGGTTGGACCGACCTCGGCGACTGGCACGGCCTCGGCACGATCAGCGTCCCGGACGGTGGCGAGCCGAGCGAGAACCTCGCGATCAACGCCGAGCTCCTGGCGCGCGACACGCGGGGCAGCTTCGTCTTCGGACAGGGACGGCTCGTCGCGCTGCTGGGCCTGGAGAACGTCGTCGTGATCGACACCAACGACGCGCTCCTCATCTGCGATCGTTCGCGCACGCAGGAGGTCAAGCAGATCGTCGAGGAGCTGCGGGCACGAGGCTCGACAACGTTGCTATAGTCAGATGATCGATAGCGTCTGACTGTATCAGCATCGCGATGGCATGACATAGTGGACGGCAGTTTTCGCTGCAACGTAATTGGATAAAGATGGCCACCAAGACAACAACGACCGAGACGAAGAAGACGAAGACCACCAAGAGCAGGACGACGGCGAAGGCGTCGGCGGCGAAGACCTCCTCGACCAGCAGCGCCGCGAAGACGCCATCGACCAAGCCAGCCGCGAGCCGATCAACCAGCACGGGCGGTCGGCTGGTGATCGTCGAGTCGCCGGCCAAGGCGCGCACGATCGAGAAGTATCTCGGCCGTGACTACTCGGTGCGTGCCTCGATGGGCCACGTCCGCGACCTACCCAAGAGCACGCTCGGGATCAATGTTGACGAAGACTTCTCCCCGAAGTACACCGTGCCGCGCGACAAGTCGAAGACGGTCAAGGAGCTCAAGGCAGCGGTCCAGAAGGCGCGCGAGGTCATCCTCGCCACCGACCCTGACCGCGAGGGCGAGGCGATCGCGTGGCATCTGGCTGAGGCAACCCAGCCGGATCCTGACAAGGTCAAGCGCGTCGTCTTCAACGAGATCACGCCGGACGCCGTCCGTGCGGCGATGGAACACCCACGCGAGATCGACATGGACCTGGTCGACGCCCAGCAGGCACGGCGCGTGCTCGACCGACTGGTCGGCTACGGCATCTCGCCGCTGCTGTGGAAGAAGGTGAAGCGCGGACTCTCGGCGGGCCGCGTCCAGTCAGTGGCGCTGCGGCTCGTCGTCGAGCGCGAGCGTGAGATCGACGCGTTCGTCCTGCGCGAGTACTGGTCGATCGAGGCCGAGCTCAAGAAGCAGGACGCGGCGCTGACCAACGCCAACGTGTTCATCGCCAGCCTGGCGAAGATCCACGGCGACAAGGTCGATCTGCCCGACCAGGCGACGACCGACGCGGTCATGGCTGGCCTTCAGGGCGCGGAGTACGTCGTCGCGGATGTCCAGACCAGGGAGACACAGCGCCGGCCGTCGCCGCCGTTCACCACCAGCACCCTGCAGCAGGAGGCGTCGCGGAAGCTGAAGTACGCGGTGCGCCGGACGATGCAGATCGCTCAGGAGCTCTACGAGGGCGTCGACATCGGGGCCGAGGGCATGCAGGGCCTGATCACCTACATGCGGACTGACTCGACCAACGTCGCCGCCGTGGCCCAGCAGATGGCCCGCGAGGCGATCGCGACGAAGTTTGGCGCCGAATTCCTGCCCGAGCGCCCGCCGGTCTACACACGCCGCTCCAAAGGCGCCCAGGAGGCGCACGAGGCGATCCGCCCAACTGACCCACGCCGCACGCCGGAGATGGTCAAGGGCTATCTGAGCGGCCCGCAGTTCCGGCTCTACGACCTGGTCTGGAAGCGTTTCGTCGCCAGCCAGATGCGCAACGCGATCTTCGACGCCACCGGCGTGGACATCGACGCCGGCCGGCCCGGCGAGGAGAAGCCATACCGCTTCCGCGCGACCGGCTCGGTGATCAAGTTCGCCGGGTTCATCCGCGCCTACCGTGAGGACCGCGACGACGACGAGGTCGATGAGATCGATCGCGCGGCCCTGCCGGTGCTGGCCGCCGGAGACGCGCTTGACCTGCTGCGGCTGAGCCCGGAGCAGCACTTCACCCAGCCGCCGCCCCGCTATACCGAGGCGACGCTGGTCAAGGCGCTTGAGGAGAACGGCATCGGCCGGCCGAGCACCTACGCGCCGACGATCGCCACGCTGCTGTTCCGGAATTATGTGACCAACGAGGAGAAGCGGCTGGCTCCGACCGAACTCGGCACGGTCGTGAACGACATCCTCGTCGAGCACTTTCCGTCGATCGTCGATATCAGCTTCACCTCCGAAATGGAGGAGGAGCTCGACGAGATCGCCTCCGGCGAGCGCCAGTGGGTACCGGTGATCAAGGAATTCTACAGCCCGTTCAAGGACACCCTCCACCATGCGGAGCGGACGATGGAGCGGGTCAAGGTACGAGATGAGCCGACCGACGAGGTCTGCGACCTGTGCGGCCGGCCGATGGTCATCAAGCTCGGCAAATTCGGCCGATTCCTGGCTTGCAGTGGCTTCCCCGAGTGCCGCAACTCGAAGCCGCTGCTGACCAAGATCGGCGTCACCTGCCCGAAGTGTCACGTCGGCGATGTCATCGAGCGCCGGTCGAGCAAGGGGCGGCTGTTCTACGGCTGCAGCAACTGGCGCAAGGACGACCCGTCGTCCTGCACCTTCACGTCGTGGCTTAAGCCAACTGGCGAGAGCTGCCCGCAATGTGGCGAGCCGCTGGTCTACTCAAACCGTAAGGAGACCGAGATCAAGTGCCCCTCGTGCGGCTACAGCCGCCGCGTCACGAAGGCGCGCACCGCCGACGCCATCCCGGCCTGATCTCCGCCCACCGACCCCTGGCGTAACAGCCCGGGGGTCGGTGGGCAATCAGTCCTCCAGCCGGATCAGCAACCCCTCGTCCCCGCCCAACCTGAGCGCGCCCTGTACCACCTGCCTATCCAGCGTGCCGGTCGCCGAGAGCACGACCGTTCCACGCACCTCGCGCAACGCGTACGGCGCCGGAGACGCCCCAAGGTTCAGCACGGTCAGCAGCCGCACGTCGCCGAGCCGACGCTCGAACGCGAGAACTCGCTTATCTGCCGGCCATGGGACGTACGCCCCCACCTTCAGAGCCGGCGTCTCCCGCCGCAGCCGTAGCAGCCGCCGGTAGAGCGCGAGCATCGACTTCGGGTCGTCGCGCTGTGCCTCGACGTTGACGGTTCCGGCATCCGCGGCGACCGGGAGCCACGGCTCGACGGTCGAGAAGCCGGCGAACGGGCCGCTGTCCCACTGCATCGGCGTCCGCTCGGGGTCGCGCTCCTGGCCGGGGACGTTGCGGCCGAACGGATCCTGGATCCGCTCCGGTGGCGCCGGAACATCGATCATGCCGAGCTCGTCGCCGTAGTAGAGCGTCGGTGTGCCGCGCAGCGTCAGCAATAGCAGCGCGGCGACGCGCGCCTGGGGCCGACCAACGCGTGAGGCGATGCGGTGCTGGTCGTGGTTGCCCAGCACCCAGTTGGGCCAGGCGTGGACCGGCAGCGCCGCCTCGTAGCGGTCGATCAGCGCCTTCAGCGTCGACGCGTCCCAGTTGGCGTAGATCATGTGGAAGTTCGACGGGAGGTCGATCGCCTCGCCGGCCGCGGCGCCGTAGTAGCGAATCAGCCGCTCGATCGGCAGCGTCAGCTCGCCGACGAACAACCGGTCGGGGTACTCGTCCAGCACCTGGCGAAACTCCCGCACGACCTCCATCGTCTCCGGACGGTCGGTCGTGTAGACGGGCAGCACCTCGTCGTAGGGGTTGTCGCCCGGACGCCAGTCCGGGTTGGGCGGGTTGTCGCGCAGCCGGTCGTCCTTGCGGAGCTGGCGCACGGCATCGACGCGGAAGCCGTCGACGCCACGGTCGAGCCAGAAGCGGAGCGTGTCCAGCATCTCCTCGCGGACCGCCGGGCTGCGCCAGTTGAGGTCGGGCTGCTCCGGCAGGTAGGCGTGGTAGTAGTACTGTCCGGTCGGCGGGTCGAGCGTCCAGGCCGAGCCGCCGAAGACAGACCGCCAGTTGTTCGGCGGCGAGCCGGCCGGCTTCGGGTCGGCCCAGATGTACCAATCGCGCTTGGGGTTCTCCCGCGACGATCTCGACTCGACAAACCACGGATGCTGGTCGGACGTGTGGTTCGGCACAAAGTCGAGCAGGACGCGCAGACCGCGACCGTGCGCCGCGGCGATCAGCGCGTCGAGGTCGTCCAGATTGCCGAACAGCGGGTGGATGTCCCGGTAGTCGGCGACGTCGTAGCCGAAGTCCTTCATCGGCGATGGGTAGATCGGCGAGATCCAGATCGCGTCGACGCCGAGCCAGGCGACGTAGTCGAGCCGGCTGGTGATGCCGGCCAGGTCACCGACCCCGTCGGCGTTGCTGTCCATGAACGAGCGCGGGTAGACCTGGTAGATCACGCCACTTTGCCACCAGGCGAGGGCCTGCGTCATGACTCCCCCTACGCCATCTCCGATCCTGCCGCGACGGGCCAGCCCGTTGGCGACGATTGGGTAGAATTAGCGGTTGGCGCGGCATGACCGACGGCGTCATCTGAACGCGCCCGTATACAGGATTGGCAGTGATTTCGAGCTTGAACCCCCAGACGCATCTCCCAACACGCTGGCACGCTACCACGATCCTCGGCGTCGCGCGCAACGGGCGCGTCGCCATCGGCGGCGACGGTCAGGTCACTTTCGGTGACATGGTCGTCAAGCACGGCGCTCGCAAGATCCGGACACTCCACGACGGGGCGGTCATCGCCGGCTTCGCCGGGGCGGTCGCCGACGCAATGACGCTGTTCGAGAAGTTCGAAGCGCAGCTCCGCGAGTGGAAGGGCGACCTCCGCCGCGCCGCCGTCGAGCTCGCCAAGGAATGGCGCACCGACCGCTACCTCCGCCGGCTCGAGGCGCAGTTGATCGTCGCCGACGGCGAGAGCCTGCTGATTCTCTCCGGGGAGGGGGACGTCCTGCAGCCCGATGACGGCATCGCCTCGATCGGCAGCGGCGCGCCCTACGCGATGGCCGCCGCACGAGCGCTGCGCGAGCATACAGCGCTTTCAGCGACGGAGATCGTCGAGCAGGCCATGAAGATCGCCTCGGAGCTGTGTATCTTTACCAACTCGCAGATCACGATCGAGACCGTCAGCGCGGAAGCGGACGTCGAGGAAGCCGCCGAGGACGCCGTTGCCGCAGGCGAGGAGCAAGCATGAGTGAGCTCACGCCGAAGATGATCGTCGCCGAGCTCGACCGCTACGTCGTCGGGCAGGAGGCTGCCAAGCGGGCGGTGGCGGTCGCGTTGCGCAATCGCTGGCGGCGCCAGCAGTTGGCCGACGACCTGCGCGACGAGGTGACGCCGCGCAACATCCTGATGCTCGGCCCGACCGGCGTCGGCAAGACCGAGATTGCCCGGCGGGTCAGCCGGATCGTCAACGCTCCGTTCGTGAAGGTCGAGGCAACGAAGTTCACCGAAGCCGGTTACGTGGGGCGCGACGTCGAATCGATGATTCGCGACCTGGTCGAGGTGGCGATCACGATGCTCCACGACGAGCAGATCGAGGCGGTCCGCGACGAGGCGAGCAACACGGCTGTCCAGCGGCTGGTGGACCTGCTGGTGGACCAACTCGAGCGCCGGACGAGCGCCGACGCGGCCGAGAACGCGACGGACGAGGACGAGGTCCTGACGCCAGCGGCGAAGCGGCGACGCACCCGGCGGCGCAACAAACTGATCGAGCAACTCGGCCAAAACGCGCTGGACGAGGAGACCGTCGTCATCGAGGTCGAGCCGGAGGACGACCCGTTCCTCATGCCGATCGAGATCATCACCGGCGTCGCGCCAGACGATCTGCCCGAGACGCTGCGCGAGCTCATGCGCGCGTCCGGCCCCCGGCGCCAGCAGCGGACGGTGTCGGTGGCTGAGGCGCGGCGGATCCTCGCTTACGAGGAGGCTCACCGGCTCGTTGACCTCGACGCCGGGGTCGACCAGGCTGTCAGACGGGGCGAGCAGACCGGCGTCGTCTTCATCGACGAGATTGACAAGACGATCAACGACGGCGATTTCGGCCCGGATGTCTCCGGCGAGGGCGTGCAGCGCGACCTGCTGCCGATCATCGAAGGGTCCGTCGTCGCGACACGCTACGGCCCGGTCCGGACCGACCACATCCTCTTCATCGCTGCCGGCTCGTTCTCGTCATATCGCCCGAGCGACCTGATCCCCGAGCTGCAGGGACGGTTCCCGATCCGCGTCGAACTCGACAGCCTCGGCGAGGACGACCTGTATGCGATTCTCACCGCGCCGGAGAATGCGCTGGCACGGCAGATGACGGCGCTGTTAGCAACCGAGGGGGTGACATTGCAGCTATCCGAGGACGGCCTGCGAGAGATCGCGCACATCGCCGCCGAAGTGAACGCGCGGACTGAAGACATCGGCGCCCGGCGGCTGCAGACGATCGTCGAGCGCGTGCTGGAGGACGTTTCGTTCGAGGCGCCCGAGCGCGCGGGGCAGTCAATCATCATCGACGCGGCCTACGTCCTCGAGCGTATCGGGGATATTGCAGCTGAGGATGACTTGAGCAACGCGATTCTGTAGGCCCGGCCGGCTACAGGAAGTCGAGGGGGGAGCGAGGGCATGGGGGCAGCGCCGTTGGCGCCGGACACGATCATTCCGCCACGCGCCGAGGATGGGATCCTCCTCAGCGTGATCGTGCCGGTCTACAACGAGGAGCGCACAATCGCGGAGATCCTCCGCCGGGTCCGGGCGGTGCCGATCAGCAAGCAGATCGTCGTCGTCGACGACTACTCGACGGACGGCACGCGCCAACAGCTCGCCGAGGAAGATGCCCACGACGACACGCTCGTCGTCCTCCACGAGCGCAACCTCGGCAAGGGTGGGGCGGTCCGCACCGGGCTGGCGCACGTCAGCGGCGACATCGTCCTGATCCAAGACGCCGACCTCGAGTACGATCCGCGCGACTATCACGTGTTGCTCCGCCCGATCCTCGAAGGCCGCGCCAAGGCAGTCTACGGCTCGCGGTTTCTCGGCGAGCACAAGGCGATGTACTTCTGGCACGCGCTCGGCAACAAGTTCCTGACCCTCGTCACGAACGTCCTCTTTGACACCACCCTGACCGATATGGAGACGTGCTACAAGGTTTTCACCGCCGACATCGCCGGCTCGCTCGATATCCAGCAGATGCGCTGGG
>DAOKZM010000130.1:0-8135 GCA_035325665.1 Thermomicrobiales bacterium
GGCGAGATTGCAGTGCTGACGCCTGAGGCCGTCGGCCGCCTGCGTTTGCCCTGGGACGCGCGGTTCACGGTGCGCGAGCTGTCCGAGATCGCCCGCGCCAAGCCGAGCCTGTCAGTCTGGAATCAGCGGACCGGCGAGTTCCTGATCGGCGGGCCGTGGCGACCCCGGCGCGAGATCGCCGGGATCGTCGAGCTAGGCGCCAGCGGTGGGGCGATCGACCTGGTCGACGCATTTTGCGTGCTCGCCCGCCGGCAGGGTGTGGCACTCGTCGTCGCCTCGGAGCAGACCGAACGCCGGCGCGGCGACTTCTACATTCATGCCCGCCTCCAGCCGATCGAGGATATCGTCATCTATGACATCTCTCGTGTCCGCGCTAAGGAGCCGCGGTCGGGCAATCTCAGGTTCGCTCCACTCGACCTCGACGATGAGGACATGGTGCGCGAGCTGATTCGGCTCGACCACGCGGCGTTTCCCTGGCTGTGGTGGAATAGCGACGAGGAGTTCGCGGAATACGCGGCTGCGCCAGGCGTGCGCATCGACGTCGCTCGCGACGAGGGCGGCCGGGCGATCGCTTACGTCGGCACGACGCGGTTCCGAAGTTGGGGACACCTCGACCGGATCGCAGTTGACCCGGCCATTCAGGGGCGGGGGCTAGGCCGCACCGCGCTCGACTATGCGGTGTCGTCGCTGGCCGCGGCCGGCGCGAGCCGGGTCGGGCTAAGCACGCAGGCGCGCAACACGCGCAGTCGCGCCCTCTACGAGACGTACGGCTTCCGTCGTTCCGCCTCGCACGATTATCGCGTCTATGGCCGGCTGCTGGACAACACGCGTCGGCTGGAAGAACTTGTGGGATAGGGGAACCATCCGTCATGGGTAGCACGTATGGACGAGCGTTCCGGATCACAACCTGGGGCGAATCGCACGGGCCGGCGCTCGGTGTCGTGGTCGATGGCTGCCCGGCCGGCCTGGAGATCAGCGAGGAGTTGATCCAGCACGACCTCGACCGGCGCCGGGTCGGCCAATCGAAGGTGACCTCACCACGTAACGAGCGCGACCGCGTCCAGATCCTCTCAGGCATCTTCGAGGGGCGCACGACCGGCACGCCGATCTCGTTGATCACCTTCAACAAGGACTCCGACTCGACCAAGTACGACATCATCCGCGACATGTACCGGCCGGGGCACGCCGACTATACCTACACGATGAAATACGGCCACCGCGACCATCGTGGCGGCGGCCGGTCGAGCGCCCGCGAGACGTGGGGGCGCGTCGCCTCGGGCGCCATCGCCCGCGAGCTGCTGCGGCTGTCCGGCATCGACGTCTACGCGCACACGCTGCGCATCGGCGATGTCGTCGCGTCGTCGTTCGACCGGGACGAAATCGACCGCAACCTCGTCCGCGCGGCGGATGCCGACGCCGCCGAGGCGATGGTCGTCGCGATCGAGCAGATCAAGCTCGAGAAGGACAGCCTCGGCGGGATCGTCGAGGGGCGGGCCGACAACGTCCCGCCAGGTCTGGGCGAGCCGACCGCCGAGAAGCTCGACGCGCTGCTCGGTCAGGCGATGCTCAGCATTCCGGCGACGAAGGGCGTCGAGATCGGCAGTGGCTTCGCGGCGGTCGCGATGCGCGGCTCGACGCACAACGACGCATTCGTCGTCGACGAGCACGGCCGGGTCGGGACGCGGACGAACAACCACGGCGGCACCCTCGGCGGCATCTCGTCCGGCGAACAGATCGTCGTCCGGGTGGCGATCAAGCCCACCTCGTCGATCAGTCAGGATCAGGACACGGTGGATATCCACGGCCGGCCGCGGTCGATCCTCGTCGAGGGACGCCACGACCCCTGCGTCGTGCCGCGCGCCGTGCCGGTCGTCGAGGCGATGATGTGCCTCGTGCTGGCCGATCTTCTGCTGCTCAACCGGATGAGCCGCGCGTCGTGGGAGGCGCCGTAGGCGCTCAGGGTGCTGCAGCGCCAAGCAGCGGGAGTAGCAGCCCCCAGTAGCCGGGGACGGTCTTGGCGACGCAACCCGGATCGGCGATCGACGTCCCGGGTACCCGCGTCGCCATCACGGCGAAGCTCATCGCCATCCGGTGGTCGTCGTAGGTCTGAATCGTGGTCGGGAGGGGCGTGCCGGGGTAGATCGTCAGCCCGTCCTCGCGCTCGTCGACGCGAATGCCGGCCCGCCTGAGCTCTGCCGCCACCGCCGCGATGCGGTCTGTCTCCTTCAGCCGGATGTGGCCGACGTTGCGGATCGTCGTCGGCGCGTCGGCGAACGGCGCGATCGCTGCTAGCGTCTGGACGGTGTCGGAGATCGCGTTCATGTCGACGTCGATACCCCGGAGTTGCTTCGGGCCGTGGACGGTGACCGCGTCCGCGCCGCGCTCGACCCGGCAGCCCATCGCCTCCAGCACGTCGACAAACCTGAGGTCGCCCTGCGCCGATGTCGGCGGCAGGTGCTCGACCGTGATGCTCCCGCCGCTGACCGCCGCGAGGGCGTAGAAGTAGCTGGCTGCCGAAGCGTCCGGCTCGATGTCGTACGTCCGCGCGACATAACGCTGGCCAGGCTCGACCCAGAGGCGGCGGTAGCCATCGTGATGCAGCTCGACGCCGAAGGATGCCATCGTCCCGGTCGTCATGTCGATGTACGGCTTCGACACGAGGTTGCCCTCGACGGCCACATCCAGCGGACCGTCGGCGTACGGCAGGACCATCGCTAGCGCGCTGAAGTACTGGCTCGACAGGTCCCCGCGCATCGTGACCGTGCCGCCGGGAAGTCCGTCGGCGTTGATCTCGACCGGCGGGCAGCCGCTCGCCGATCGAATCGCGACACCGAGCGACGCCAGGCCGTCGATCAGCGGGGCCAGCGGCCGCTGGCGCATGCGCCCGACGCCGTCGAGCCGGATGCGTCCGCGGGCGAGAGCGGCCAGCGCCGTCAGGAAGCGCATCGACGTGCCTGAGTTGCCGAGAAAGAGGTCGGCGGAATCGACCGCGATCCGGCCGCCAGTCCCCTCGACCTCGATCTCGCCGGCCTCCCAGTCGGCTCGGACCGCGACGCCCAACGCGCGGAGAGCCTCGACCATGTAGCGCGTGTCGTCCGACTCCAGTGCGCCGCGGAGGAGAGAGGTCCCATCAGCAAGCGCGGCAATCGGCAGCGCGCGGTTGGTGTAGCTCTTCGATCCGGGCAGCACGATCGATCCCCGGACGGTTCCGGCGGCCGGGATCGGCAGCGGGTCGGGCAGCATGCTCGTCACTCCCACTGCTAGGTGAACTTCAGGTCCCAGGAGTAGGGGATGTCCGGAGAGTCGTACGGGATGCGGTACTCGTCCGGGTCGTTCGGGTCGTAGGGCTGGGTCGGGAAGTTGATCAGGTAGCAGGGAGTGACGCCGACGTTCTTGAAGCCGTGCAGCACGCCGATCGGGATTTTCACAACGATCCGGTTATCGTCGCCCATGAAGAACTCGTTGACCATGCCGTAGGTGGGCGACCCCTCGCGCAGGTCGTAGAGCGGCGCCTTGATCATGCCCGAGACGCAGGTGAAGTAGTCCGTCTGCTTCTTGTGGTAGTGCCAGCCGCGGATGACGCCGGGGTAGGAGACCGAGACGTAGCACTGGCCGAAGCCCTCGAAGAAGGGGTCGTCGCGCCGGATGAGCTCGGTGAGCTGCCCGCGCTCATCGGCATGCGTCGTCAGGCGCTTGATCTCGACCCCGTCGATCAGCTGCTTAGCCATCGGCCGGTACATCCTTTCCTGCAGGCGTCAACGGACCGTCGTTCCAGGTCGCGAGCGCGATCATGCGCTCCGACTCCGAGCGGTACGGCTCAAGATCATACGATCCGTAGAGGGCGATCAGCTCCCAGCCGGCCCGCGCCAGCAGGTGCTCCAGCTCCCAGCGGTGGATATAGCGTGTTGCATACCGGTCGGTGACGCGGGTCAGCGCGCCGCTCACCGGATCGGTCGTGTCGAACATCACGGTCGTCTGGATCGTCTGTCTGGCGAGGTCGTGCGTCCGTGCCGCCCACTTGTCGAGTCGCCGTCCGTCGGGCAGGATGCCGCTGAACTCCAGGATCACTCGACCATCGAGGCCGGCGAGGCAGTGCGGATCGGGCGCCATCAGGTCGAGCAGCAGCAGCCCGCCATCGACGACGACTGAGCGGATCGCAGCGAGCGCCGCGAGCTGTGTCTCGGCATCGGGCAGGTGCAGGAACGTGTTGATCGCCGCGAATGCCAGCCAGTATGGCGAATCCGGCAGCATGCCCGGCCGGAGGTCCTCCATCCGGACCTCGGCCAGCGCGGTGTCCGGCAAGAGGCGCTGCCGCGCGAGCGCGAGCATCGCCGGGGACGGGTCGATGCCGGCCAGCGGCAGCCCGAGCCCCTCCAGCGCTCGCAGGACACGACCGCTGCCGCAGCCGAGTTCCAGCACCGGCCCGTTCGCCTCGGCGGCGAACTGCCGGTAGAGGTCGAGGTCGTCCTGATACTGATCGTATTCGAGGTCGTAGTATTCGGCGAATCGCTGGTACGCGTCGATCGTCTCCGACATGCGCCGGATTGTACGCCGCACTGGGCGCCAGTTGCCCAGTCGCGTGTCGTTCGCGCATGCTATAACGAGCGCCGCCGGATCACCGGCCGGCCGGAGACGACTGGAGTTGCCACGCCATGTGCGCGAAGACGAAAGCGAAGCCCCAGCCCGCCCCCGCTGGCGGTGAGAAGGTCGTGACCGTCAACCGCAAGGCCTTCCATGACTACTTCATCGAAGAGGACATGGAGGCGGGCATCCAGCTGACCGGCACCGAGATCAAGTCGATCCGCGACGGGCGAGTCAACCTGCGCGACGCCTACGCGCGTGTCCAGAACGGCGAGGTCTGGCTGCACGGCATGCACATCTCGCCCTACGAGCACTCCGGCGCCTACTTCCAGCACGACCCGCTGCGTCCGAAGAAGCTGCTGCTGCACCGCAAGCAGATCGACTACCTGCAGCGCGAGACCGAGGCGTCCGGCTTCACCCTCATCCCGCTACGGCTGGTCCTCCGGCGCGGGCGGGCGAAGATCGACCTCGGGCTGGCGCGCGGCAAACGCGACTACGACAAGCGCCAGTCGCTGGCCGAGCGCGACGCGAAGCGTCAGATCGATCAGGCCTTGCGTCGGCGCGGCTAAAGGTGTAAGATACAGGTCGCACGCTACGGGGATGTCCGGTTTCGACAGGGTCGTAGGTGCGAAGATTGCAGGTCGAGGTTGCCCGAGGCCTCGTAAAAACGGGCAAAAACAATAACTGGCGAGCGTGAGCTTGCTTTCGCTGCCTAGTTAACTAGGTAGCGACGTTCGCCCGGACCACAGCCCGGCTGGTCCGGAGCCGAGCGCCACTTAGCCGGGCTGCCGCGGCGCCGAGCGCCGGATGAGGCCGCGAAAGACTATCTGGCAAGCCCGGTGAGACGCTGTCGGCGGTGGCTCACCTGGGTGAAACAAAGCACCGACTAAGCCTGTAGGATATCTTCGGCTGAAAGCTCTGGACGGGGGTTCGATTCCCCCCATCTCCACCAGTGAGTGCGGAAAGCCCCGGCGTTACGTCGGGGCTTTCGCGTGTCCGCGCGACGGCGACCGCCCGGCGCCGGTATCCTGTAATCCTCGATATCAACTATCGCCGACGAACATGCTGGCTACCGACATGACTGGACCGACACATGACTGAGATTGGATCGATCATCATCCGCGAGCTTCGCGACGAAGAGGCTGACGCGTTCGTCGCGCTTTGCGACGTGCTCGACCACGAGACGGAACTGATGATGCTCGAGCCGGGCGAGCGGCGCTCCCTCGCTGCCGAGCAGCGCGAGGAGATCCGGCGGACGCTCGGGGCGACGAACTCGACAATTCTCGTGGCGGACGATCGTGGCCGCCTCATTGGCTACGTCGCGGCCTACGGGGGAGACTACCGGCGCAACCGGCACAGCGCCGCGATCGTCGCCGGGGTCCTCCAGGCGCATGCCGGACAGGGGGTCGGCCGCCGTCTCTTCGAGCACCTGATTCGCTGGGCGCCGGAGCACGGCGTGACCCGGCTCGAGTTGACGGTCATGACGCACAACGAGCCGGCCGTCCGCCTGTATCGCGGGATGGGATTCGAGGTAGAGGGCCGCCGTCGCCGGTCGCTGCTGGTTGACGGCCAGCCGGTTGACGAGTACGCGATGGCGCTCCTGCTTGAGCCGCCGCGCGCTTGAGTCAGTCCAGCGTCGGATCGGTCAGGATCTCGGCCAGCAGGTCGGCGTTGATGCTGCCTCCAGAGACGATGGCGACGCAGCGCCCGCGCTCGGCAGAATCGGCTGCCAACGCGGCCGCGACCGCCAGCCCGCCGGCCGGCTCGGCGACGAGCTTGTTGCGCAGCGCCAGGCGCTTTACTGCCGCCTTGGCGGCGCGGTCGGAGATCAGGACCGTCTCGTCCACTACCTCCCGCAACACCTCGAAGACGTCTGGCAGGACGAGCGGGACGGCTACGCCATCGCAGATCGTCTGGCACTGGACGCTCACCGGCTCGCCGGCCTCCAGGCTGCGGGTAAGGGCACAACAGCCCTCCGGCTCGACGCCAATCACCTTGATCTCCGGGCGCAGCGATTTGATCGCCGAGCCGACACCGCCGATCAGCCCTCCCCCGCCGACCGGGACGTAGACGCGCTCGACATCGGGCATGTCCTCGACGATCTCCAGCCCGATCGTGGCCGATCCGGCCATCTCCCGCCAGGGATGAATGAAAGTGTACGGCTCGTCGCGCCAGCCCTCCTCGGTCATGAAGCGGAAGACCTCGGCGCCCGGCACGAGCACCGGCGTGCCGCCGTAGGCCTCCATCGCCCGCACCTTCGTCTCGGGCGCCGTCTCGGGCATCAGGCTGCGCGCGGTTGTGCCGAAATGGCGCGCGGTCCAGGCGAGCGCCTGAGCGGTGTTGCCGGCGCTGGTCGTCGAGAGGCCGCGGGCACGCTCCTCGTCGGACTTCGCCGCGACGGCGTTGAAGACGGTCCGCAGCTTGAACGAGCCGATCGGCTGCAGCGTCTCCGGCTTGAGATAGATCCCGGACGGCTCACCATACGAGTGTAGCGGCGCCAGCGGCGTGCGGACGACGACGCCTTCCAGCCGCCGCGCTGCCGCGCGGATGTCATCGAGGCTCGGACGGATGCTCACGGTCGACCTCCCAGGGGCCAGTCGGTTAATGGGCGACCACGGCCGCCGCGTGCTCCAGCGCCAGACGGATGATCTCGAAATCCTCGTCGCCGATCTTGTGAACGTTTCCCTGGAAGGCCAGCGTCCAGTTCGCCTCTGGCCACTTGGCGACGTGCGCCATCTGGCGGGCGATCGGCTCTGCCGGAAGGAAGTCCGCGTCGTCGAGCGTAATCACTGGCTCGATCCGAACTCGCCACGGGTAATCCTCGGCGTCCCGCTTGGGGTCCTTGCTCTTCCAGATCAACGTATGATCTTCGAAGTACTCGGATGTGACGGTCGCGTAGCCCGCGAACGCCTTGACGCCGGTGATGTACCAGACGATCCGGTCGCCCGGCCTCATCGTCTCGGCCTTCTTGCGGTGCCGGCTCTTGAGGCCCTGGACGGTGAAGCCGTGCGCACGCAACGCAGCGGAGTTCTCCGGCGATCCGACGACGATCCAGTTGGTATGGTTTGACATATTCGCGTCCCTGACACTATATCTACCGCGTTACCGGGCATCCGGCCGCAGTATGCCAGCGTAGTGTACGTTCAGTCCAGCTATTCGTGTCGGGGGATGGGAGGGTCGAAGGTGATGACACAGGAGCGCGCAGAGCTCATCCGGGCGCTCGCGGCGGCCGCCGGCGACGCGCACGTCGTCTCCGACCCGGCTGGCCTATCCGTCTACCAGTACGACGCGTCCGACGAGGCGATCGCCGGCATCCACCAGCCGATCGCGGCGGTCCTTCCGGCGACGGCCGAGGAGGTGCGCGATGTCGCGCAGGTGGCGATCGCGCGCGGGTTGCCGGTCGTTGCCCGCGGCGCGGGGACCGGCCTGGCCGGCGGCGCGATCGCTTGCCGCGGCGGCGTGATGATCGTGATGACCAGGATGACCGGCATCCTCGAAGTGAACGAGACCGACCGCTACGCGATCGTCGAGCCGGGGCTGATCAACCTCGACCT
>DAOKZM010000131.1:0-742 GCA_035325665.1 Thermomicrobiales bacterium
AGCGACATGGGAAGATGACCCGAAACAATACGATGAGTTGATGCGCTGGCTCGTTGCTGAGTCGCAGCGAGGCATCGCCGGATTTTGCTTCGTCTTTCAATCAATGCCGAATTGCAGTCGATGGCACGAGTGGTTTCCCGAAGGATGGCGTATCTTCGCGGCCTGCAAGAACTTCGCTCAAGTCAGACCAACGGGCGTATGGCATAGCTGGGACCCGGTCATCTTTTGGAATAACGCTCCCAAGAGCACGCCCAAGAGCACGCCCAAGAGCAGGACGGTCAATCGCGATTATCACGTCGGCAACGTGGCAGGGGTGTTCCGCGTTCTCGCGGAACACCCCTCACCGCGACCGATTGATACGATGCGTCATATTGTTGCGTGCGCTGCCGCTGAGGGCGAATGTGTTATCGACCCGTTCATGGGTTCTGGCACGACCCTCCGTGCTGCCAAGGATCTCGGACGTAGGGCTATCGGCATTGAGATCGAGGAACGCTACTGCGAGATAGCTGTGCGGCGACTGGAGCAGGCCGTCCTGCCGCTCGGCGTCTAGCCGTGTCCACGTCACGACGTATCGGCATAGCAGGGTACGAGGAATCATGGTAGGATTCAGGGCAGTACAAACGACGACCCCCGGCGCCGCTGACGACGGCAATCCGAGGGTCTGGCCTCACACCTGGATTGGAGGTGATCGGCGTTGACTCATTCTACCGTACCCCTGCCACAAGTGAATAGATTCGCGGCG
>DAOKZM010000131.1:752-8112 GCA_035325665.1 Thermomicrobiales bacterium
ACCCCATCAGGCCCCGTTCACAGCATCCCGCTCCGGCTCTTACGGCTCGACCCCGACGTGCAGCCGCGCGTCGGCACGGACGAAGCCGTCGTCGCCGAGTACGCAGAACTGATGCGTGGTGGGGCGACGTTCCCAGCCGTCACGGTGTTTCACGACGGCGCGACCTACTACGTGGCCGATGGGTTCCATCGCGTGCTGGCCGCGCAGGCGACCGGCGCCGAGTCGGTCGCGTGCGACGTGTTCGACGGCGAGAAGCGCGACGCCATCCTCTACGCCCTCGGCGCCAACGCCGACCACGGGCTACGCCGGACGAACGCGGACAAGCGCCGCGCCGTCGAGCGGCTGCTGGCCGACCCCGAGTGGTCGCAGTGGAGCGACCGCGAGATAGCTCGACGCTGCCGGGTCACGCAACCATTCGTGAGTCGAGTCCGCTCCGATATGACTGATAACGGTTATCAGTCATCCGAGCGCACCTACACCGACCGCTGGGGCAACACCTCGACGATGGACGTGTCGGGACTGCGGCGGGAGGGCTCCGACGGCGCGGACTTCGGCCAGCGCGTCGTCGAGTGGGCCAGCCGTGTGATAGAGGACGAGCCCGAGTACATGAACGTGGAACGCGAGCAGCGGTCGCAGGAAACGTCGGCGCGACTGGCCGTTCACTTCACCAGCGACTCGCCGGAGTGGTACACGCCGAAACACATCGTCGAGCGGGTGGCGCGGACGATGGACGGCATCGACCTCGACCCCTGCTCGAACAGCCACGACGACCCGAACGTCCCTGCCCTCCGACACTTCACGATTGACGACGATGGGCTCTCCCGCGACTGGTCCGGCCGCGTCTACATGAACCCGCCCTACGGGCGTGAGATTGTGGCGTGGGTCGAGAAGCTGGTCGCCGAGCACCAGTCGGGCCGTGTCACCGAGGCGGTCGCACTGGTTCCGGCTCGAACGGATACCGCGTGGTTTCGCACGCTCGACGCCGAGTATTTCTGCTTCGTCGCCGGGCGGCTCACATTCAGCGAGCACGAGTCGGCGGCACCGTTCCCCTCGGTGGCCGTCTACCTGGGTGCCAACCCCGAGGCGTTCATCGCCGCGTTCCGCGACGTCGGTGCCATCTATCGGCGCCTCATCGAACAGGAGGCGGCATAGTGGCCGAGGCGTTCTACGACTTCGCACGACAGTTCAAGCATGGCCAGCGGGGCGAGGAGGTGCTGGATGCGTTCTTCGGCGCCCGTTACAACATCCTGCCGGCGACGGCCGCCGATGAGCGGCGCGGCATTGACCGCTATTTCACCGACGTGACCGGCCGGCAGTTGACGGTGCAGTACAAGACCGACACGACAGCGGCGACGACCGGCAACGTGTTCGTCGAGGTGGTCTCGGTCGACACTCACGGCAAACCGGGCTGGGTGTTCAGTTGCCGCGCCGACTGGCTGGTCTACTACGTTCCCGGCTGGCGTACCGCGTTCGCCGTCATCCCCGATAACCTCCGCGCCGCGCTGCCGAAGTGGTACGAGACCTGCACGCTCCGACCAGTCCGAAACAAGAGCTATCACACCATCGGCCTACTGGTTCCGCGCCTCGTGTTCGGCGCCGCGTGCCAGCAGGTTATCGACCTGGACGGCGAGTGATGGCTCGTAAGCGCATGATCGACCCCGACTTCTGGACGGATGAGAAGATCGTCCAACTGCCGTTTGAGGCGCGGCTGCTCTTCATTGGGCTATGGAACTTCGCCGACGATGAAGGTTTGTTGTGGGACGAGCCAGATCGAATTCGCCTCCAGGTGTTGCCGAACGATGACGTTGACGCCGAAGACCTGCTCGACCTCCTCGTCGCCGCCGAACTACTTGAGCGCAACATCGACGACGACGGGCGTCTGTACTTCCGCATCGTCGGATTCCTGAAACACCAGAAGATTGCACATCCCACCCCTAGCAAGATTCCTCGCGAAAACTCGCGAAAACTCGCGATTCCTCAATCAGTCCGTCGGGCCGTCGCGTTGAAGTACGGATGCGACCCCGGCGAGACGAAGGACGTCTCGTGCTACTACTGCGGGCTACCCGGTCGCATTCACTGGCACCGTCGCAAGGATGGCAAGCCGAGCGCGTGGGTGTCATTCACGCTGGAGCTCGACCATTTTGAGGCGGAATCGGCTGGTGGCAAGGGCGTCGCAGACAATATCGTGCTGGCTTGCCGGGAGTGCAACCGAAGCAAGCGCGACTCCGATGGCGTGTCGTTCTTCGATGTTTCGCGAGATTTCGCGAGTCCTCACGGAGCGCTCACGCCTAATAGAAGAGAAGAGAAGTTAAGAGAAGAGAAGGGAATAGAACCTCTTGCGCCGGCAAAGCCGTCGCGTGAAGTGCGTTCCCGCTCGATTCCGGCTTCTCGACCACGCAACGAGACCTGGGATGCGTTGGCTGCGCTCTGCGGCGAGCCGGAGACGGCATCCGAGCGAGGCGACTTCGGCAAGACCGTCAAGGAGCTGGACGAAGCGCGAGCCTCGCCGGACGAGATCGCCGCGTTCGGACCGTGGTGGTGGCAGCACCACCCGGACGCGCAGCTGACCCATCGCTGCCTGCGCCAGCACTTCGGGCGGTTCCGCAACCAGCCCGAGCGACCGCCGCAACCGAGTGATATCCGCAACCCGATGGTGCGCGCTGCCCTGACGACCGACCTCTCCGACATCCGCGCCGAGATGGAGGCGAAACATGATCGACGAAACCAGATTCCTGGCCCGTTTGGCGGACCTCGCGAACTGCCTGCCGATGCGCGAGGGGTCGGTGGTGGAGGCAACGGCCCGCCAGCGGACGTACTACCGGCACCTCGGGATGCTCGACGGGCGTGATTTCGACGAGGCGGTGGATCGGGTGCTCTACCTCGACGACTGGTTCCCGACCGTTGCCCGGCTGCGCTACATGGCGCAGGAGTGTCGCGCTGACCGGGCGCGACAGCGGCAGGCGGCCGAGGCCGTGCGACCGCTCCCTCCGCTGGTCTGCCCGTACTGCCACGGCTCGCGCTGGGTGCGCTACGGCGGATACGACTCGCTGCACATGCAGGCTGGCGACGAGGGCAGTCGCGTGCAGCCCTGTCATGGCTGCACCACGAACGGACAGTTCGACAAGCTGCGCGAGCAGGCGGTGATCCACGACGAGGGCGGCGTTCCTAACCCGGAGCCTCCGCGCGAGGTGGACATGAGCCGCGTGACCTGGCCGGCGAAGCTGGCTGAGTTCCGCGACCCCGCGACTGGCCGCGTCGACATGGAGGCGCTCTACGCCTCCAGCCGCGAGCTGCGCGGCCTCGACCCGTGGGGCGATGACCGGCCGGAGGCGGTCGAGGGATTCGGCACGGTCGGGCGACCGCGAGCCACAGCACCGACAGGAGCACACTGATGCCGATCTACAAGGGCATCCCGTGGAACGACGCCCAGTACGCCGAGCCGGAGGACGACCCGCGCTGGCGCGAGGCGCTGACCGAGCGCCGGGTCGCGAGCAACCGTGCGTTCCGGCGAGAGGCCGGCATCCCGGACGACCAGACAGACGTGAGCATCGGCGATGTGGTGCGCGTCCTGGCGCGGCGGATCTGTGATGGCTGACCAGTTCGTCCGCGTCCGCGAGCCGCACGGCCTCGCCGGCATGACCGGCTCCGTCGAGGCCGTCGATGGACGCCGGGTGACGGTGCGGCTGACCAGTTGGGGGACGGCCCACGAGTTCGACGTGACAGAGCTGCGCCAGGAGCGGCGCACCGATGAGCTGCCGGCGTTGCGGCCGGCGGCATGACGACACGAGAGGATGCCCTGATGGCTGACACGACGTTTATCGACCAGGTGATCGACTATGCGGTCGAGGCGGTGGAGGCGGACCGCCCGCTGACCGACATCAAGCGCGAGGTCTGGCCGCTGACGCCGCCGGAGCCGGAGTCATTCATCGGCGACGACGACCAGACGATCGAGTACCAGCCGGCGGCGAACCTGGCGCGGCGGGCGTTCCAGATGATCCAGGAGTACCCGGAGCTGGCGCACGTGCAGGGTCTCGAGGTCCGCTTCCTCTGGCGCGGCTCCGGCGGCACATCGGCCGGCAAGCGCGTGCTCGGCAAGTGCTCGAAGATCTCCGGCGCCGCGCGCTACTTCTCGGCTGAGGAGACCGGCGTTCCAGCCGACGTGCTGATCTGGCTGGCTGCCGACCACCTGCAGCACGCGACCGACCGCGGCATCGAGGCGGTGCTGTACCACGAGCTGCTGCACATCGGCTGGGACGACGAGAAGGACAAGCTCGTCATCAACGCCCACGACGTCGAGGGCTTCGTCCGCGAGATCGAGCGCTACGGCCTCCACACCGGCGATCTGCGTCGTACCGAGCAGGCCATGCGCCAGTTGCGGCTCGGCGAGAACGGCGGTGCCGAGTGAACGTTGCGACCGGCTCCGAGGCCCGTCACCCGATCGGTGCGGCCGTCCATGTCGCGAATGAGCTGATGGACGTGCTCGGGCCGGGCTGCGACCGGCTCACCATCGCCGGCAGCATCCGGCGCGGTAAGGCCGAGGTGAAGGACATCGAGCTGCTGGCGATCCCGCGACGTGAGGTCGCCGCGCGAGATCTCTTCGGCGAGCCGATCGCCTGGTTGAGCCAGCTCGACGGGATCGTGCTGCGACTGCTCGACGAGGGTGTCCTTGTCCACCGCCTCGACGTGAACGGGCGCCAGGCGTTCGGTGAACGCTACAAGCGACTCTGCTATGTCGGCGGCGGGCCGGCGCACCGGATCGGCCTCGACCTGTTCAGCATCATCCCGCCCGCCCAGCACGGGCTGCAGCTGGTGATCCGCACCGGCCCGCACGAGTTCTCGAAGCAGGTCGTGACGCCGCGCCTGAGCTACACGCCCGATGGTCGTCGTGGATGGCTGCCGATCGGCCATCGCTCCCACGAGGGCGCCATCTGGCGCGTGGGGCCGAAGGGTGAGCGCGTCGAGCTGATCGAGATGTCGGAGGAGCCGGACGTCTTCGCCTTCCTCGGCATGCCCTACATCGAGCCGGGGGCGCGGCGATGACCGAGATCCCGCGCTCCGTCCTGCTGTCCGAGTTGCGCCGCTACGCCAACCAGTGCGAGGCGGACGCCCAGCGCGCCCGTGTCATCGCCGACGAGGCGTGGCGGCAGTGGCGGCAGGCGCTCGACGACGAGCGTGAGGACGCGCTGATCGTCGGCGAGCAACAGTGGCACGAGCGGGTCACGCGCTCGCGACAGCGCATCGATGAGATCCTGGGGGCACGGCGATGACGATCGCGGACTACCACGCGGCTGTGGCGCGAGAGATGAGCGAGAAGGACCTCTCGCAGCTGATCGTCGATCAGGCGCGGGCGCTAGGTTGGCTGGTTTACCGGACGTGGAACTCCCAGCACTCGCCGGCTGGTTTTCCAGACCTCGTGCTGGTGCGCGGCGATGTGCTGATCGTCGCCGAGCTCAAGCGCGAGATCGGATATGAGGTCTCACCGGCACAGGAGCGCTGGCTGTCCGCGCTGGCCGCGGTCGCGCGAGCCTACGTCTGGCACCCACGACACTGGCTCTCGGGTGAGATTGAGGCCGTTCTGCGAGGTGACGTGTGACCGACACCGCGACCGTCCGCGCCACCGTCGCTGCCCGCCGGGCGAACCCGGGCCGCTCGACCGATCGTCGCATCCTGCTCTGCGCTGACCCCGAGGACTACTGGCTATGGGCGGGCAACAGTGGACCGGCGCCGATGGTCATCCACGGCCCGCGCCGGGCGTTCTGCCACGACAGCAGCACGGCATGGTGCCGCGAGAAGCGCGCGGCCGACCGCTGCCACCTGACCGATGACGAGTTCGCCGCCGTCCTGCGGGTGCAGAACGCGGCGCGAGAGGAGGCCGGAATGCCGCCGGAACCGCCGATCCGCCAGTGGGAAGTGCTCGCCGATCGTGGGCATTGGAGCGGGCGCAGTTCGATGACGCTGGCTGTGCAGCGCTCTGGACAGATCACGATCGGCGGGCAGGCGCTCGATGCGCTGGGCCGGCCGACCCACGTCGTGCTGCTCTACGACGCTGCCGATCGTGTGCTGGGCCTGCGCCCGTGCGGGCCGGACGACCCGAACGCCCGGCTGATATCGACGAAGAGCGCGACAACTGCGGGCGGGAAGGTGGCAGCGAAGGCGGCGCTTGGCCGGCTGGGGTTGCTGCCGGACCGCGCGCGGCGCTGGCAGGCGGTGATGGAGGGCGGCGTCCTCGTAGCGCGCGTGGGCGATGAGCCTCTACCAACGTACCGGAAGCGGGGCGAGCGATGACGGGCAGGAGTCGCCGGCCATCGAACCGCTACGGGCGGCGGCGGATCGTCTGGCGTGTGACGCAGCACGGACGCGAGATCATGCGCGGCGAGCATCACGACATGCTCCGCGCCTACCTGGCACTGCGGCGGGTAAAGCCGGGGCTGGATTTGGAGCTGGTGAGATGACACGGACACGGGCGATCGTCTGGGCGCTGGCCGGGCTGGCGCTGTGCGAGCTCTACCGGCGGACGCGGTGGAGCTGGGCGCGACGGCTGGAGGACGCGGTGTACCGGCGGCATCAGGCCGCGACGAAGGGACGGTGACGGCGCCCCTACGCGAGAGAGACATTGACCGGATCGCGGTTCAGGCAAAGCTCGAGGATGCGACGCCGCCGCCGCCGGACGAGGTCGATTCGTGGGTGGTTGTGGAGTATGTCGCAAACCTGGCGCGCCAGTCGATGTACATCACGCCGGCGATGGTCGCGCGAGTGCTTGCCGCGGTGGCGCAGCTGCATGCGGTCGGGCCGATCCTCGATCCGACCGCGTACCGGCGAGGTGTGGGCAACCTCACCGACGTCGAGCGTGTCATGCGGGCGTTCGGGACGTTCCGCGCCGAGCTGGAGCGTTTGGTCGAGCGCGAGCGGAACCGGGGGCGCCGATGACGGAGCGTCCGGCTGGGCGTGGCGTTGACGGAGGCGTTCCGGGCTGACCCGGCAGTCATTGGCCGTGACTCGTGATTGCAGTGCAGGAGGTGGTCGTGGCGGAGTCGTACTACACGCCGGAGCGCGTCCGAGCCCTGCTTCGGCTGTACCCGTATCTCGCGGACTCACAGCCTCCACGCGACCCGGAGCTCGGTCGGCTGGCGCGGGCGACGTTCGGCCCGGGTGGCTGGCGCGAGGAGGCTGCGTCGAAGCGGGCCGACATCTGGCGCGCCATCGTCTGGCTGGAACAGCGCGACTGGCGCGCTGCCTACGCCGTCCGCGCCTACTACTGCGTCGGGCTGCCGCTCGCCGTCGTCGCCTCCTACGTCGCCCGCGCCGACGCCACCGGCCACGAGTATCACCACGAGACCATCCGGCGCTGGACGATCGACAG
>DAOKZM010000132.1:0-7064 GCA_035325665.1 Thermomicrobiales bacterium
TCACCACCTGCCACCGCGGCGGCGACTGGCCCGCGAGCGCCGGCAGGATGTCGGCGCCGATGTCCAGGCAGAGCACCTGCAGGACGCCGAGGGCCAGCGGGACCGTGCCGCCCGAGAGCGCCCAGACGACGAACGGGGTCAGTTCGGCGACGTTGTCGGTCAGGTGGTAGGTCAGGAAGCGGCGGATGTTGGCGAAGGTCGCCCGCCCCTGCCGCACTGCCATGATGATCGTCGCGAAGTCGTCGTCCAGCAGCACCAGGTCGGCGGCCTCGCGGGCGACATCAGTGCCGGAGCGGCCCATCGCGATGCCGATGTTCGCCTCGCGGAGCGCCGGCCCGTCGTTGACGACGTGGCCGCGCTCGCGCAGCACCCGCGCGATCCGCAGCTTGTCCTCCGGCGTGACCCGGCTGACGACGACCCCGTCACGGTCGAGCAGCGCGCCGAGCAACGCGTCGTCGGCCGGCAGGTCGTTGCCTTCGACGACGAGGCGCTCAGGCCCGAGCAGCCCGATCTCCTCAGCGATCGCCCGCGCGGTGAGCGGGTGGTCGCCGGTGATCATCCCGACGCGGATTCCGGCGGCGCGGCAGGCGGCCAGCGCGGCGGCGGCGCCGGGCCGTGGCGGGTCCTCCAGTCCGATCAGCCCGAGCAGTGTCAGGTCGCGCTCCAGCGTCGCGGCGTCGAGCGGCTCCGTGCCGACCGGCCGCTCGGCCACCGCCAGCACCCGCAGACCGCGGCCGGTCATCCGCGCCAGCTCGGCGGCGGCGCCGGCGACGTTCACGCAGAGCGGCAGGATCGCGTCGGGCGCGCCCTTCGTCAGCAGCCGGCCTCCGGCGACGACCGACGATCGCCGCCGCCGCGCGTCGAAGGGGAACCGCTCGACGGCCGGCTCGGCGTCTGACGCGTCGGGGTCGATGTCCAGGCGGCGGGCCAGCGTGATGACCGCGACATCCATCGGGTCGCCGACGCTCTGCCAGCGACCGTCGACCAGGTCGGCGCGCCCGGCCGAGCAGCGCGCGGCCACGGCCGCCAGGCGGCGCAGAGCCGGCAACGTCGCGGGATCGCCGCGGATGTCGGCGGCCGGAGCGTAGCCCTCGCCGTGGATCGTCATGAGGCCGCTCGGCGTCCAGACCTCGACGACCTCCATCTCGTTCGTCGTCAGCGTGCCGGTCTTGTCGGTGCAGATGAACGTCGTCGAGCCGAGCGTCTCGACTGACTCCAGCCGCCGCACCAGTGCGTTATGCCGCGCCATGCGCTGGGCACCGATGGCCAGCGAGAGCGTCACCGTCGGCAGCAGTCCTTCCGGGACGAGCGCGACGGTCACGCCGATGGCGAAGAGGAAGCCGTCGCTCGGCGGCGTCCCAGCCAGCAGCGCGACGAGGAAGAACGACCCGCCGACACCGAGCGCGATCCGCGCGACGGTGCGGACCAGCCGGTCCAGCTCGATCGCTAGCGGTGTCGGCGGGCGTCGTTCGGCTTGAGTGAGCCGGGCGATACCGGCGAGTCGCGTCGACGCGCCGGTCGCGGCGACCTGCCCGAGGGCCTCGCCCTGGACGACGAACGTCCCGGCCAGCGCATCATCGCCCGCCGACGCTGCGACCGGGACGCTTTCGCCGGTCAACATGGATGTGTTGACCAGCAGGCTGCTCGCGTCGACCAGCCGCAGGTCGGCCGAGATTCGCGCTCCCTCGCGCAGAACGACGAGGTCGCCAACGACCAGCTCGTCGGCGCTGACCTCCACCTCGCGGCCGTCGCGGACGGCGAGCGCGCGGCGCGGGATCAGGTCGCGCAGCCGGTCGGCCGCCCGTTCGGCGCGGTGCTCCTGAGTGAAGGCGAAGATGCCGTTCAGCACGACCACGACGACGATAGCGACCGAAAGCTCCGGCATTCCGGCAAGCAATGCCAGCCCGGCCGCGCCCCACAGCATCAGCGCGAAGAAGTGGGTGAACTGCTCGGCCAGCTCGCGCCAGGCACGTGGCTTCGCCGCCTGGGGCAGGACGTTCGGCCCGTCGCGGCGCAGGCGGTCGGCGGCCTCCCGGCTGCTGAGTCCGCTCGGCAGGGATGGTCGCGGTTCGGCGACGCGGATCGGCGGTTCTGCAGCGATAGTCATACGCGCTCTTCTCGCGGCCGGCTGGCGACGCCGGTCCATTGCCCGTATCGTGCGCCCGAGCGCGTGTCAGCGGCGTCCGTCCGCTGGGTCGCCGTGTGCCAAGAGTGTGACAATCGACGGGGCAGACGGACGCTGCGAACCGCCGTACCATACGGTTCGTCGTGTTGGGGGAGGGGGCAGCGCATTGAGCGATGGAGAGAAGACGACGTTCGGCCGGCGCGTTGCCGGGCTCGCGGTGGAGCACCCGGAGAAGCCGGCACTGATCTTCGCCGCGAGCGATGGCGGCGAGCGAGTCGTCACCTGGACGGAGTACGAGCGGGCGACGAACCGGCTGGCGCGGCTGCTGGCCGGACGCGGCGTCGCGGTCGGGACGATGGTCGTCGTCGGGCTGTGGAATTCGATCGAGCACGTCCTGCTGACGACCGCCGCCTGGAAGCTCGGCGCGCTGGCGCTGCCGCTCCGCGCGGCGCTGCCGGCCCACGAACGCGACCAGATCCTCGGCCTCGCCCAGCCGTCCCTCGTCTGCGCCGATTGGGACGACATCGCCTGGCCGCTGCTGCGCCCGCACGACGTCGCGCTGGCCGACGCCTACGGTGACGCGCCGCTGCCGGACGACCCGCCGCACCCGGGTAAGGCGATCGCCTCCGGCGGCTCGACCGGTCGCTCGAAGATCATTACCGACCCGACCTGGGACCCGGTCGAGTACGCCGCGCGCGGGAGCAAGCTCGGCGCGCGGCATGGCTCGGTCCAGCTCCTCGCCGCGCCGCTCTATCACAACTCGCCGTTCCTCAGCGCCTTCGGCGGGCTGGCCGACGACCACGTCCTCGTCATCATGGAGCGCTTCGACGCGGCCCGCGCGCTCGACCTGATCGAGCGCCACAGGGTGAACTACGGCTACATGCCGCCGATCATCATGCGCCGGATCTACCTGCAGCCGGACCTCCACCAGCGCGACCTCTCCAGCATCGAGGGCATCCAGTCGTCCGCCGCGCCCTGCCCGGAGTGGCTCAAGCGCGCCTGGATCGACCTGATCGGCGCAGAGAAGGTGTACGAGGTCTATGGCTCGACCGAGGGGATCGGCGCTACGATCATTCGGGGCGACGAGTGGCTGGCGCACCCCGGCAGCGTCGGCCGGCCGGCGAGCTGCGAGATCCGCATCCAGGACGCCGAGGGCAACACGCTCCCGCCGGGCGCGGTCGGCGAGATCTTCATGCGCCCGTCGTCCGGCGGCGTCACCTATCGCTACATCGGGGCCGAGCCGAAGGCGACCGCCGACGGCTTCCAGACAGTCGGCGACCTCGGCTGGGTGGACGAGGACGGCTACCTCTTCATCGCCGACCGGCGCACCGACATGATCGTCAGCGGCGGGGCGAACGTCTACCCGGCCGAGGTCGAGGCGGTGCTGGGCACGCACCCGGGTGTGGACGACGTCGCCGTCATCGGCGTGCCGGACGAGGAGTGGGGCAAGCGCGTCCACGCCGTCGTCCAGCCGCGCGATCTGGCCGCGCCGCCGACGCCTGAGGCGCTCGACCGCCACTGCCGTGCCAACCTGACGTCATACAAGGCGCCGAAGACCTACGAGTTCCTCGCCACGCTCCCGCGCAACGAGGCTGGCAAGATCCGCCGCTCCGACCTCGCCGCCGAGCGCGAGTCCGGCTGGACCGACGGCATGCTGCGGCCGCGGCGTGCGGCGGAGGTGTCGGAGCGGTAAACGCGCAATCGTCGATCGCGAGAGACGGGCACAGCAGGTCCGTACGACACTTGCGCGGCCGACTCTCCTGCCCGACGTGCTACGGTCCCGCGATCTCCGCCTCGCACCCATCGACGATTGCCCGCGCAAGCGCCTGCATCCGCTCCGCTACCTCCTCACTAGCGAGCTCGGCGACGCGGGCGAGGGCGGCAGCGATGGCGGGTGAGCGGTAGCGGGCGTTGTGGGCGTCGCTGGCGATCAGGTGGGCGAGGCCGGTGAGGACGAGCGCGTCGGCGGCGCGGCGGTCGGAGTCGGCCTCACGGTAGAAGAGCGAGCGGGCGTTGACTTGCACCGGCCCGCCGAGGGCGACGAGGTCGGCGACCGCCTCCGGCCGCTTATGGACGAACGGGTAGCGTTCGGCGTGGGCGAGAATCGGCCGCGCGCCGGCCGCGCGCAGCCGCTCGACCGCGCCGAGCACCAGCGGCAGCGGCCACTCGTCGTGCAGCGGCAGCTCCAGCAGCAGCCAGGGTCCATCGTTGATCGTCTGGAGCGCCCCGGCCCGCCAGGCGGCGTCCAGGCCCGCGACGATGCGTATCTCGCTGCCCGGCAGGATCGTCAGGTCGAGGCCGTCGGCGACGGCTAGCTCTCGCAGCGCGTGCGTGGCGGCGCGGATATCCACGCCGCGGGCGTGGTGGCTGTGCGGGGTTGCCACCAGCGTCGTGATGCCGTCGGCGGCGGCGTGGCGGAGCATCTGCCGGGCGACCTCGCTGGTCATCGGGCCGTCATCTACGCCTGGAAGAATATGAGTATGCAGGTCGATCACACGTCGTCCTCGCCGCGTCGTCGAGCCGGGCCTCGCCAATCGTACGCGGGGTGGCCTCGTCAGGGACCGGGATCATGGAGACCCGCCGGATCGTGAAGCTCATCTGTCTGGCCGCTGCCATCGTGGCGGTGGTTGGCAGCATGCTGATCGGCTGGCTGCTGGTCGAGGACCGGTTCGCCGAGCGGTACGCCAGCCGCCATCGACCGAAGCTGATGTTCGACGCGTTCGAGCGCAACCTGCTCACCGGCGACCGCGGGACCTTCGTCGTCGCCCACAACGCGGGCGACAGCCTCACCGAAGCGCGGGAGGCGCTGCGCCATGGGGCGGACATCGTCGAGATCGACGTGATCCCCTTTGGCGGCAAGCTCTACGCCGGCCACAGCGAGCCGCAGGGCCGGTTCGCCACGCGCTGGTTCCGCGGCCCGCTCCTGCGCGACGTGCTGGAGGCGACCGCCGACGCCGACGCGGTCCAGCTCGACCTCAAGTCGTCGGCCGTCTGGTACGTCGACCAGCTCGTCGATCTGCTGAACGACGACCATCTTGCGGACCGGCGCTTGATGATCTCGGCCCGCGACCCCGGCACGCTGGTCGCCTTGGCCGACCGTGCCCCGCATGCGCTGCGGGCGCTCAGCATCGGCGAGCCGCGCGAGCTGGCCGCGCTGCGGGCCGATCCGGCGCTGGCCGAGGCGCTCGACGGCGTGACGATCCGCGAGACGCTGCTGGGCGCCGAGGTCGCGGCGTGGTTGTGCGAGCACGGGCTCTTCGTCAACGCCTGGGTCGTCAACGACGTCCGGCGGGCCAACGCGCTGATCCACCTCGGCGTCGGCGCGATCACCACCGACAACCTGGCGCTGATGCAGGCGCTCGGCCAGCCTCAGCAGCGCGACGTGGACCTCGTCGCGGCGATGCGGCCGGGCTACCAGTAGCGCATCGCGTCGGCGAACAGCCCGGCCAGGTCCTCCTCGGAGGCCGGCCGCGGCGAGAGTTTCGTCACCCGGTGCTGCGGGATGGCGCCGGCCACCAGGGCCGGGATGTCGTCCCCCTCGAAGCCGACCGCCGCCAAGCCGTTCGGCATCCCGGTCTTGCGCATCAGCGCGATCATCGCGTCGGCGAGGATCCGGCCGGCGTCCTCTGGCGCGGCGCCCGCGACGTCGGCGCCCATCAGCCGCGCGGCCAGCAGGTGGCGCTCGGGATTGGCCTGGCTGGTCCAGCGGAAGACGGCCGGCGCGTTGAGCATCACCGACATGCCGTGCGGGATGATCGGGTGGCCGACGTCGTAACCCTCGGGCTGGTACTCGCGGACCATCCCCGAGACGGGGTAGGACATGCCGTGCGGCAGGTGGACCCCGGCGTTGCCGAAGCCGATCCCGGCGAACGCCGAGGCCAGCAGCATCTGACCGCGCGCCTCGTCGTCATCGGGATGCTCGACGGCGCGGACGATGTTGGCGGCGACCATCTCGATCGCCCTCGTGGCCCAGATGTCGGAGATCGGGTTGGCGCCCTGGTAGGACGGACGCATCGCGATGCTCTCCGGCGCCGGGCGCTGGTCGTAGGGCAGTGCCGTCAGCGACTCGACCGCGTGCGAGAGGACGTCGAAGCCCGAGCAGGCGGCCACCATCGGCGGCATCGTCCGCGTGTTGTCCGGATCGACGATGCCCATCACCGGCCGCAGCGCGCGGTGGGCGATGCCGGTCTTGGCGTGCATCGCCTCGTAGTCGAAGATCGCCACCCCCGTCGTCTCGCTACCGGTCCCGGCGGTCGTCGGGATGGCAATGAGGGGCTTCACCGGCCCCGGGACCGGCGTCGCCCGGCCGATCGGCGCGTTGACGTACTCCAGCAGGTCGGTCGGCCAAGTGGCGTAGAGGTTGGCGACCTTGGCCGTGTCGATGCTCGACCCGCCGCCGACGCCGACGTAGCCGTCGAACTTTCCCTCAGTCGCGACCGCGATGGCGTCGAGGAACGAGGCGTCGGTCGGCTCGACTCGGGTCCGGTCGTAGAGCTCCGCCTCGATCCCGGCCGCGCGCAGCGACTCCAGCGTCGTCTGAACCGCCTGGCTATCGCTGAGCCGTGGGTCGGTCACGACCAGCACCCGCGTCGCCCCGAGCCGCCGCATCTCCTCGCCGACCTCGCGGGTCGCCCCCGGCCCGTACTTGATGCTGGAGGTGTCCATCGTGAAGATCGTCTCGGTCCCTGGCATATCCCCGTCCAATCCCTGAAACCACGCCGTCGCATGGGGCCGTGGTGACGCGCTACGCCCGGCCGCCTCGGCGAGTATCGTAGCCGGTCTCGTGTGCGTTGTGCTGGCGAGGACAGGGAAGCCCCAGAGAGCTATGCTCCGGGGCTTCGACGTACTCGGCCTGCCGCGGTGCAGGCGGTCGGCCAGCGTGCCGCTCAGGCCCGTGGGTCAATATGCCTGGAGCAGGCCGCCGCCGACCCAGTTATAT
>DAOKZM010000132.1:7074-7774 GCA_035325665.1 Thermomicrobiales bacterium
TCATGTTCGAACCCACCGCGCGACAACATCACCATAGCCGCCACATCACCCATGACATTGTCTGGCAGGACCGACGCGGATGCTGGGTGGATGGGCAGCGGGGTGCCGAACACCGGCCCGAGATCGCGAACCTCCAGCGCCAGAGAGCCCCTGCCAGCACGATCTCCCGAACACGACGTGGCCCTTCTCGACGGCGAGTGTCCGCATGGCGGTGCTGTGACGTGTTCGGCGCTACACGAGGAAGACGGCGCTCGTGCCGAGGATCCACGACGCGATCACGATGATGACGATCGAGACGAGGAAGGCGACGAGGACGATCGCGATCGCGCGCGGGATCGAGGTGTCGAACACCTGCCGGGTCGCGGTCAGCGATGTCAGGAACGTCCAGATTCCGATGACTGCCGCGACGATGCCGGATACCTCCGGGACGACCCCGGCGATCGCCAGGATGCCGGGCGCCTGAGCGAACCCGAACACCCGCAGGACCTCGCTGAACGCGACGGATGGCCGGCGACCGCGGATGAGCTCGGTGCCGGTGTACCAAGCGGAGAGCGTCGAGAGGAGCCAGGAGACGACGCCTGCCCCGAGGGTAACGGCGATGCTCGTCAGCCCGTCGTCAACCGCCGCCGCGATGCCGGTCGCCAGAGCCGCCATGACGACCACCAGCTCGTCCTGGCACAGGGCGCGCAGCGCGAGGGCC
>DAOKZM010000132.1:7784-8093 GCA_035325665.1 Thermomicrobiales bacterium
CGCGCCTGGAGTCGCGGCGGTGTCGCGGGGGTTGTCGTCGTAGGCGGCGCGATCGAGCGTCGCCGCGCCGACGACCCGGTCGAGGAATGAACGATCGAGCGACATCCGCATACCGGCTGCCTTTCGGGCATGGGCTGCAACGATCCGCAATGGTCGGTGAGCTGAGATCGCGCATGAGGTGGTCTGGGGCCAGCATAATAGGGTCTCGACCGTTGGCAAGACAGCGAATCGCGAATGCGATCCGTACTACGACATCGGCTCGTCAGCAACATCTGGTTCGCAATGCACGACACCGCGAGCATCTGGCAT
>DAOKZM010000133.1:0-8065 GCA_035325665.1 Thermomicrobiales bacterium
GAACCAGACGCCACCGTCCGGGGCGACCAGCAGCGGTCCGGCTGGCGCGGGCAGGGTCGCCGCCCGCAGGACATCGCCGCGCTCGTCGATCACGCGCAGGAGCCGATCGGCCCCCGCCTCCGGTGTCGCCGGTGACGCCGACGGCCGGCCCGCCACGGCCACACCGGCGTCTGGGCCGTCACTCAGCGCGACGGACACGCGGGCCATTCCGCCCTCGGCGACCAGCTCGGCAACGTCCGGCTCGCCGTCAGCGTTGGTGTCCTCATAGCGGTAGACCCCCCGGTCGTCGGCGACGTAGAGCGAGGCGCCGGACCACGCCAGCGCGACCGGGTTCGGGAGGTGATCGACGAACGGCTCGGCCGCCGCGCTCGCCTCCGCGCGCGGGTCGTAGAGGTCCACCCGGCCGCCAGAGCGCAGCAACGCCACCCGGTCGTCCGGCCCGACGGCGATGCCGATCACTCCGGCCACGTCCACGTCCACCCGCGCCGCTGTGAAGCCATCCGGCACGGTCAAGCCGAGTGGTTCGCCGACCGGCAGGATTCGCGCGAACGACTCGCGCTTCGGCGCCGCCGGGGCGCCGGGGGCCGGGTCGCTCGCGTAGCGCCACTGGTAGTAGTGGCGGCCCGAGCTGGTGAGCGTGAAGCGCTCCCCCTCCGGCTGGCCGGGCGTGTAGACCACGACCCGACGCTCGAAGAGCTGGATCAGGCTGACCCCCTGCGGGCCCTTCCCCGAATCGACCCAGTACGGCTCGCTGATCGGGTGTCCGAGCGCCTCCAGCGGCGAGAGCGCCCCCAGCGGCGCAGTCGCCAACCAACCATCGGTGATGCCGGGGATATTGTGACCGGTCTCTACGTCATAGCGGTCAAGCGTCACGCGCTCCGGCGCCGGCCGTTCGGCGATGCCCCCCGCGGTCATCCATTCAACGACCTCGCCGCCGGTCCGATCGCCAGCGCGGGAACGGGCGTCCTCGGTGAAGTCAGCGTATGTCACCTTACCGGCTGGCTCGCTGGAGGCCGCGCCGAAGAGCGGCAGCACCGCCGGCGCGCCCTGGACGAACGCGTCGTAGCCGACCTGGACGTTGCCGGTCGCCATCTCGCGGACCAGGAGACCGGTCGTGACACTGCCGGCGGCGTCGGCCGCCTCGCCGGCCAGCTCCATCCGGCCGCGCTCGAAGTATTCGACGAGCCGGCGATTGCCCGGCGCGCCGGTGAACGGCTCGACGAGCGAGACGATCGGCCCGGCCCCCCAGAGCAGCGCGCGGCCCTGGGCGCCGGTGCGGTGGAAGTAGCGGGTGAACGCCGGGTCGGCGAAGGTGGACTGCTGGGTAGGCTGGATCGGCAGCAGCGACACCGCCACGACCACGCCGACAGCCAGAAGGAGAATCCGCAGCACGACCAGCCCACCACGAAGCACCGAATCCACCCGACCGGCCCGGCCGGGCTACCAGTACAACGAACGACTCGGGCGGCGGTTATGATCGTCGCGCAGCCGCGGCGCGGGCGAGCCACGTGTCCGGTTCCTGTCCGATGGTACAGCGGCCCCCTGACCCTCCGTGCGATGGCCGGGGCCTCAGCCCGGTACCATAATGGCCCCGTGGGGAGACCCCGGTTGCACCCCGGCCGGGTCAGATGTCGCCGTCCCGGCCCGTGAGCCGGGTACGAATGTCAGGTTTCGCGAGTACATGCACGAGCTCATGCTGGATAACGAGCCACATCACGACACCGCCGACATCCTGCGTACGCGGCTGTTCGGCGTTCGCGACGCGTGGCGCCAGCTGCTCGCCGAGCGCTGTGGCTTCGGAGCCACCCTCCCGGACGACCTGCTGACCGGGTTCGTCAGCGCCCTCGTCGATTTCCTCGCCGAGCCTGACCTGGCCATCCCCGCTCGCCTCGCCGCCGAGTGGCGCGAGAAGGTGCCGCTCAGTGTCGAGGGCGTTGCGACCACCGCCGTCGCGATGGGCCTTCTCGGCGAAGCGTTGCGCGACGGACTAGCCGGCCAGATCGAGCCGGTCCGGCCGGCCGCGCACGAGATTGTCTCGGCCGCGCTGCCGTCGTTCACCGCCGCCTTCGTGCGGTCGCTGATGACCAGCAACGAATTCCAGCCCAGCGAGTCGTACTGGTACGAGATCTCGCGGCGGCTGACCCAGGAGCGCGAGCGGCGGATCACCCAGTTGGCCATTCTCAACGACGTCTCGACCGCGCTGGCCTCGACCCTGTCGATCGACGAGCTGGCGTCGATCATCCACGAGCAGTGCGGCCGGCTGTTCGACACGACCAACTTCTACATCGCGACCCTCAACGGCGATCCCGACGAGATGCACGTGATCTTCCACCACTTCGGTGGTCAGCGGGTCTCGGGCGAGGGCTTCGATACGCTGAAGATCGGCCTCACCCGCCTCGTCATCGAGCGCGGCGAGCCGATCGTCTTCGACGACTACGTCGCCGCCTGTCGTGAACGCGGAATCGCGATCTCAGCGAACATCGACCAGGACAAGACCTGGGCCTGGATCGGCGTGCCGATCGTCGCCGACGACACCACGATCGGTCTGCTGGCGATGCTCTCCGACAAGCGCACGTTCAGCCGCGAGGATGCCGCTCTGCTGGCGGCAGTCGCCCGCCAGGCCGGCGCGGCGATCAAGAACGCCCGGCTCTACCAGGCGCAGATCGTCCAGGCTAACCAGCTCATCGTCATCAATCGCATCGCCCGCGCGTTCGCGACCATTCGCGACCCGCGGCAGCTGGCCGATGAGGCCGCCCGGCGCATCCAGTCCGCGTTCGGCTATGGCGTCGTGATGATCTTCCAGGCCGACCAGGGCGACGACCGGCTCGTGCTGAAGACACTGTCCGGCATCGAGGGAGCCGACGACCTGATCGGCTTCACTGTCCAGTCCGGCCAGCGCGGAATCGTCGGCCGCGCTGCCGCTACCCGCCTGCCGATCGTCGTCCCCGATGTCCGCGAGAACCGGGACTACATCGCCAGCGCCTCGACCGCGCACATCCGCTCCGAGATCGCCGTCCCGCTGCTGCGCGAGGACCGGCTGCTGGGCGTGTTGAACGTCGAGTCGCCGGAGCTGGACGCCTTCTCCGAGCAGGATGTCAGCGTCCTGACGACGATTGCCGACCAACTGGCGATCGCGCTGGAGAATGCCGAGCTGCTGCGTGAGGAGCAGAAGCGCCGCTCCGAGGTCTCGTTGATCCTCAACGCCTCGCAGGCGGCCAACTCGTCGCTCGTCCTCGACGACGTCCTCCAGCGGGTTGCCAGCGGCATCGCCGACGCGACCGGCCTGCCCTCCTGCGTCGTCTACCTGTTCGACGAGGACCGCGAGCGTCTGCTGCCGTCGGCGTTCGTCGCCCGCGAGGGATCGCGGCTGGACACGTCACGGATTAGCCAGGTCGTGCCGAGCGCGGAATCATCGCAGTTGCTCAAGCAGATCGCGATGAGCGCCCGCGAACCATGCGCGCTGGAGATGATGAGCTGCGAGGTCCAGGACGACCTGGCGCGGGTGCTCTGCGCCAGCGCCGTGCTGGCGGTCCCCTTCCTCGTCCGCGACGAGTGCCTCGGCTTCGCGCTGGTCGTCTCGCACGACGACGCCTATCACTTCTCTAACCACCAGTTGCGCGTCGCATTCGGCATCGCCGACTCGGCCGCTCTGGCGCTGGACAATGCCCGGCTCTACGCCCGCTCGCACTCTCTCGGCATGGCCGAGGAGCGCATCCGCGTCGCCCGCGACATCCACGACGGCATCGCCCAGGGCCTGACCGCGATCTCGCTCCACCTCGAGGCCAGCGAGCAGATGTTCGAGGCCAAACCGGAGAAGGCGCAGGCCAAGCTGCACCGGGCGCTCGAGCTGACGCGCGCCAACCTCGAAGACGCCCGCCGTTCGGTGCTCGACCTGCGCGCCAGCGCCCTCCAGGAGCTGACGCTGGCCGACGCGCTCCAGCATCGGCTCGGCCAGTTCGAGAAGGAGGAGACGGGCGGCCTGGTCAGCACGTCGTTCACGGCCGAGAATCCCGGCGGCCGAGTCTCCTCGCGACTGGAGCTGAGCCTCTATCGCATCTTCGAGGAGGCGCTCGATAACGTCGCCCGCCACGCTGGCGCGACCCACATCGACGTGGCCTTGCGCCGCACCGGCGAGACGATCGTGCTGGAGATCACCGACAATGGCTCCGGCTTCGACGTCAACGGGGTGATGCGCAACCGCAAGCCCGGCGGCAAGTTCGGCCTGATCGCCATCCGCGAGCGAGTCCGGCTGCTGCACGGGACGCTCACCGTCGAGTCGTCCGACGCCGGCACGACGTTGCGCGTCGAGGTGCCGTTCGAGGCCCAGTGGGGCGCTGATCCTGCCGTGACGCCGGCCGAAGCGACCAGCCTCTTCCACAGCGGAGCAGCAGAGAGATAATGCACAGCGTGACGCCCGCTCATCGCACCGGGACGCTGGAGAGGACGCATCGCATGATCGATATCCTCGTCGTCGACGACCACCCTATCGTCCGCGAGGGGCTCGTCGCGATTCTCGAAGCCCAGCCGGACTTCAACGTCATCGCCGAGGGGAACGACGGCGCCGAGGCGGTCGCGCTCTACCGCCGGCTGCAGCCGGATGTCGTCCTGATGGATCTCCAGATGCCCGGCACCGACGGTGTCGCCGCGATCCAGCAGATCCGCGAGGGGGACACAGAGGCGAAGATCGTCGTCTTGACCGCCTACGACACTGACGAGCGCATCCTCCAGGCCGTCCAGGCCGGGGCGCGCGGCTACCTGCTCAAGGGCGCCCCGCGCGACGAAATCTTTCGCGCCATCCGCGTCGTCCACATGGGCGGCTCGCTGCTGGAACCGGCCGTCGCCGGCAAGCTACTCAGCCACGTTGGCGGCATCATGCGCGGCGAGAGCCGCGAGGAGGAGCTGACCTCCCGCGAGCTCGACGTCCTGCGGCTGATGGCGCGCGGGCTGCGCAACAAGGAGATCGCCGCCGAGCTGTTCATCACCGAGCGCACGGTCAAGTTCCACGCCAACTCGATCTACCAGAAGCTCGACGTCAGCGGCCGCACCGAGGCCGTCTCCCGCGCAATCCAGCGCGGGTTGGTCCAGGTCTAGCCGAGCGGGACGTGGAGAGATCGTCGGGGCGAACCTCGCGTTCACCCTTCGGCGTTCGGCATTCAGTCAAGGAGGTGTCCCGACAGCGATAAGCTAGGCTCTCCGGTCGGTACGCCACTACCCGCCACTCCTCCGACAGTACAGACCGTCAACCGCGAAGGGGCGTCATTATGTCGAACGACCTCGCCCGCCGCTACTTCGACGCCTGGAACAACCACGACCCCGTTGCCATCAGCGGCTGCTTCGCGCCGGATGGCACCTATAGCGATCCAACCGCTGGCACGATGCCCGGCGCCGCCGTCGGCGGCTACGCCCAGGCGCTGACCGCCGCCTTCCCCGACCTCCACTTCGATGTCGAATCCGAGAGCCAGACCACCGACGGCCGCGTCGTCGCCCAGTGGGTGATGCGCGGCGCCAACAGCGGCTCGTTCGGCGGCGGCCCGCCGACCGGCAAGGAAATCGCCCTGCCGGGCATCGATGTCATCGACGTCGCCGACGACGGCATCCGCTCGGTGCGTGGCTATTTCGACCAGCGCACGTTGGTGGACCAGCTTGGCCTGCAGGTCATCGTCCAGCCGCACGCGGTTGGGCCGTTCAGCTTCGGCATGTCGGCACGCGTCCACAGCGGGAACACGGCCAAGCCTGGCGCGGTCAGCGTCACGTGGCTCGACGCCGTCGACGACGACCAGGGCGACTACGTCCGCGACACCAGCCGCGATATCGCGACCCACATGCTCGGGATGCCAGGTTTCATCAGCTGGTACGGCGTCATCATCGGCCGGCGGATGCTGACCCTCACTGCCTGGGAGGACGCCGCGAGCGCCCACCAGATCCTGCGTGATGAGCAGCACCGTGAGGGGGTGAGCCGCGTCTTCAAGGGTACCGTCGCGTCGGCGTTGCACACCGGCGTTTGGGCAGCGAACCATCTCAACCCGCTCTGGCTGCGCTGCCCCGAGTGCGGCCAGATGGCGAACGCCGAGCAGGCCAACGGTCGCTGCCAATGCGGCGCCGCCCTCGATACCTCGCCCGGCTGGCTCTGACCGCCGACCGCTACGGCGGCAACGGCGAGACGCGCTGACCAACCCACCAACCACACCGACGGCCACGCCCGTTTGCCACCCGCGAGGTGGCAGCGGGCGTCGTCAATTGGCACGAAGTTGTTACGCCATGCACGCGGAATGTAACACGGGCCAACGGGTGATCGTCCTATCTTGGAAACCATCAACGAGCGACCGGTCGCGGCCGGGTCGCTCACGGGTTGGGTAGAACGCACGTGGCGCCCACGACGCCTCGCCACTCGTCGTCGCCAACCATCGCAATGGCGAGCGTCGGATAGCCACCCGATAGGCAGGGTAGGACCATGATGATCTCACCAGCGACCTCCAGGTACGAGATCGTGGCGCGCGAGGACTTCTCGGACGTCACCTACCTGCTGGAGTGCTACCACCCGCTGCTTGCCAAGGCGGCCCAACCAGGCCAGTTCGTCATCGTCATGCTGCAGGAGCACGGCGAGCGCATCCCGCTCACCATCGCCGACTTCGACCGCGACAAGGGCACGATCACGCTCGTCGTCCAAGCGGCTGGGAAGACGACCCGTGAGATGCAGCGAACCTGCCAGATCGGGACGACGCTGCGCGCGATCACCGGCCCGATGGGTATCCCGAGCCAGATTGGCCAGGTCGGAAAGGTCGCCTGCGTCGGAGGCGGCCTCGGAGTCGCGCCAATCTTCCCGCAGGCACGGGCCTTCAAAGAGACCGGCGCGTACGTCATCGGCATCGTCGGTTTCCGCACGCAGAGCCTCATGTTCTGGGAAGAGAAGTTTCGGGCGGTCTGCGACGAGCTGATCGTCTGCACCGACGACGGATCGGTCGGAATCAAGGGCGTGATCACCGAGGGTGTCCGGCAGGCAATCGAGCAACACCCCGACCTCGACGAGGTCATCGCCATCGGCCCACCGATCATGATGAAGATGACCGCCGAGACGACGCGACCCTTCAACATCAGAACCATCGTCAGCCTCAACCCGCTGATGGTGGACGGCACCGGCATGTGCGGCGGCTGCCGCGTCAAAGTCGGCGATCAGGTCCGGTTTGCCTGCGTCGACGGGCCGGAGTTCGACGGCCACCAGGTCGACTTCGACGACCTGATGACGCGCCTGCGGCGATTCAAGGGCGACGAGACGGCCGCGCTCGAACACTGGATGGCGACGTGCCAGGCGGTCGAGTCCGTCCAGGCGCATTGAGCGCGAGCGGGGACGGCAGGACGCTGGGGGAACGACGATGAGCAAGAAGAAGACGATTCGCACCATCCCGCAACAGCGCGCCCCGATGCGCCAGCAGGACGCGAGCGAGCGGGTCTCCAACTTCGCCGAGGTCGCCTGCGGGTTCACGCTCGAGGAGGCGCTGCTAGAGGCCGACCGCTGCTTCTTTTGTCCCGAGGAGCCGTGCGTGGCCGGCTGTCCAGTCAACAACGACATTCCGGGGTTCATCCGCAAGCTGACCGAGAACGACTACCGCGGCGCGTATGACGTGCTCAGCGCTACCACGTTACTGCCGGCCGTCTGCGGCCGCGTCTGCCCGCAGGAGACGCAGTGCGAGGGAGTTTGCGTCGTTGGCAAGTCGCTCGAGCCAGTGGCGATCGGCCGCCTGGAGCGCTGGGTCGGCGATCCGAGGGCTGGGCCAGCGTCCCGTACATCGAACCTAACAGCTTCACGGTCGGCATCGTCGGCTCCGGCCCAGCCGGCCTGGCCTGCGCGGCCGATATGGCCAAGGCGGGGTGCGACGTCACCGTCTTCGAGGCGTTCCACCAGCTCGGCGGCGTGCTGCGCTATGGCATCCCTGACTTCCGCCTGCCGAACGAGGTGATCGACGCCGAGATCGACAACCTCCGCAAGCTGGGCATTACGTTCGAGTGCAACACGCTGGTCGGGCGTCTCTTCACCATCGAGCAGTTGATCGATGAGATGGGCTACCAC
>DAOKZM010000134.1:0-8019 GCA_035325665.1 Thermomicrobiales bacterium
TCTATCTTCACATCGCGTTCAACACCAAGCCGACGATGATGTCGTTGCTGACGGACGAGGAGACGCTGCTTGAGGCGCTCTGTCTGTTCGACCTGCAGTACTCGAAGCTCGTCGGCGCCGACAAGCCGATCGAGGAGCAGACCCAGCCGACGCCGGCCCAACTGCTGACGCTGATCGACGCGATCGAGAAGGTCGCTGACAAGTGGGGCAGTTGGCAACCGAACGTGCCGATGGTCGAGTACGACTGGCGCGGCGACGACTGGGCCTACTACATGTCGGAGACGACGAGCGACGGCGACGAGCCGAACAGCTCGACAGTCGACATCCGGCTGCAGCCGCTCCCGATCAAGGAGCCAGTAAACCAGGACTACGGCAACTTCCCGAAGATCAGGGTTCCCGACCCGCAGAGCAACGGGCCACAGGATCTCACCCCATCGACAGCGCAGCTCGGCGACCTCGCTACCTACACGTTCGACTGGCCCGGCGCGCTACCCGAGAACCAGACGCGCTCGTTCGTCTTCTCGAACCTGAACGTCCTGCGGACTGAGAACGCGCGCGGCCGGACCTGGCTGACCCGCAACGAGAACCTCGGCGAGCTCGACAACAAGACGACGAACGAGCGGTTCGTCTATCGCAGCGGTGCGAGCGAGTTCACCGACCCGCTCCAGCCATTCATCGACCGAGGCAACCCGATCGACATCAGCGGGGCGCTGGAATATAACACCACGCCGACCACCCTGGCGGGTTACCTCGAGCCGGTATTCCAGGAGCTCTTCAAGATCGCCATCGACAACAACTATCCGTGGCCGCTGACCAAGATCAACTGCCGCTACGGGCACGACCCACGCAACCTGGCGTCGCCGGTGACGAGCCCCGACCCGGACGGCCAGTTCATCGTCCACCTGCCGGTGTTCGAGCACGTGCCGTTCTCGCCAACCAGCACCAGCGAGCTGGCCAACGACATCCAGTCGAGGATCGCCGAGTGGGAGACGCACATGGGCATCCCCGACAGCCCGACGCGAGGCGCCGGGTTCTACGAATTCGACCTGAGCGTCTTCAGCACGCTCACCAACCAGGGGCAGGGCCGGCCAGTCCTGCGGCTGCGGCGGCTGTGGATCAAGCGCTTGGGCTGATCGCGCGAGCGAGGCCAGGAGACGAGACAACGATTATGGACGACATCATCATCGGCGAGGTCCGGCTCGCCGGGTTCGAGGGGATACCGGAGGGCTGGGCGGCCTGCGATGGGCAGGCGCTGGCGATCGACGAGCACCGCGCGCTCTTCGATGTCATCGGCACGACCTACGGCGGCGACGGGCGAAAGACGTTCGCGCTGCCCGACCTGCGCGGCCGGGTTGCAGTCCACGCCGATGGTGACGCGTTCCGGCTCGGCGCGGCCGGCGGCGCCGATCGCCACGCGCTGGCGTCCGGGGAGCTGCCGGAACACCAGCACGAGCTGCTGCTGGCGACGCCCGCCACGAACGGTTCGGCGGGCGACGGAGTCAGCTACCTGACCGACGGCCCGGTCGCCGAGGTGACCTGGACCGTCGAGCGCCAACCGACGACGCGTGGCGCCGGCCACGACAACATGCAGCCCTATCTCGGCCTGACGTTCATGATCGCGCTCGGCGGGCCGCGGGCGACGCGACGCTGAGGAGGGGATCGTCCGATGCCATATCCTGGAGAGATTCGCCTCTTCGCCGGCAATGTCCCGCCGGCCGGTTGGGCCTTCTGCCATGGCCAGACGGCGCGGATTGACGCCGCGCCGCGACTCTACGCCGCGATCGGGACGCGCTTCGGCGGCGACGGGCGGGAGTCATTTCGCCTGCCCGACCTGCGCGGCCGCGTGCCGGTCCACCGCTCGGAGCGCGTCGCCCACGGCGGCAGTGGCGGCGCCGAGGCCGTGGCACTGGCAGGGAGCGAGATCCCGACGCACGCCCACGGGCTCCCGCTCGCGGCGGCCGCCGGGGCGGGAGCACGATCGAGCGGCCGGGCGTTGAACGTTGCGACCGGGACCGGCGGCGTTGCCGTCGCGCTCGGCACGATGACGAGCAGCGGTCTCGGGACGACGCACCCGAACGTCCAGCCATACCTGGCGCTGAATTACGTGATCGCGCTCGACGACGGCGCGGGCGGGCCACTGCTCGGCGAGGTGCGCCTGTTCGCGGGCGCGGACGCGCCGGACGGCTGGGCGCGCTGCGACGGGCAGTCGCTGAAGGTCGGCGCGTTTGGCGACCTCTACTCTGTCCTCGGCACGACCTATGGCGGCGACGGACGCCGGACGTTCGCGCTGCCCGACCTGCGCGGCCGGGTGGCGATGCAGGCCGGCCGCGGGCCGGGCCTGACCACCCGCAGGCTCGGCGAGACCGGCGGCGAGACGCTGGTCGCACTGCGCGAGGACCAGCTACCGCAACACGAGCACGCCGCCGAGGTGCGCGCCGCGGCCGTCGAAGGCGGACGGACACTGCTCGCCGCTGCGGGGCGGGGCGTAACGGTGACGGCGGCTGTCGCCGACGAGCACCGGATGGTCGCGGTCGCGACCGGCGCCAGCGGGGCATCGGGCGCGCACGACAACCTGCAGCCGTACCTGACGCTGACCTACATCATCGCCTGCCAGGGCCGGCTGCCGGAGCCGGACTAGCGAGCGATTCGACGCGAAGAGGGGTCCGAGATGAAGGTCGATATCGGCAACGTCAAGCTCGCGCGGCGCGAGTTCCTCAAGATCACCTCGGCGTCAGCGGTCGGCGGGACGCTCGTCGGGGCGTCGGCGACGATCAAGCCGCTGCCCCGGTTCAGCCTGACGGCCCTGGCCGCGGCGGCGACGACAGCCGCGCCGCGAGTCGCGATCGGCTACTGGGACGGCCGGCTCGCCTCATCGTTCGTGGACGCCACCGAGGTTGCCGCGACCAACGGCCGCGCAGCGACAAGCGCCCGCGTCACCGTCGCCGCCGGCTGCGAGCCTGAGGCGTTCAAGACCTGGGCCGGCTATCGCTCGGCCGGCCTCAGCCTCGACCTGCGCCCGTCGCACGATGGCGCGTTGCACGTCTGGCGGCACCAGGCGCATCCGGTCCCCGGCGGCAGCCCGCTGGCCAGCTTCGACGTGCCGCTCGACGGATCAGGCGGCCTGAGCGGCTGGGTGGACTATCGCGCGGCGGATGGGGTCGCGATGGTGCCGTTTCAGATCGGCGCCGAAGGGCTGCGCAGCGGCGCCTACCTGATCACGCTGGCGAAGCCCGGCTCGCTCGGCAACGTGGACTGGTCCGGCCTGCGCCTGCGCGTCATCGACGGCGGCAACGCCCTGGAGCTGCGCGACGACCGAGACCACCTCGTCCGCCAGCCGCACATCGTCGTTGAGGTCCACCTGACCTGACCGCCGGATCGCAACTCGCGGCCGCGCAAACGGCGATCGCTCATCGAGCGATCGCCAGCCCGCGATCCGCCGGTCGACGACGGCAGCTCGCCACCATCGGGGCTTCCGCGCGACAACCTACCGGGCGCGTGCAGTCGGCGATGCGTCCGTGACCGTTTCCTCGTCCTGATCCTCATCGCTCGTCAGATAGACGATCGCATCCCCAGATTCGACCGTGAACCATCCCAGGCGGGAGTAGGGGCAGCGTTCCTGGCCGCGCATGGCTCCAAGCAGGAGCGCCCCACGCAGCGCCGGAATCTCGGCCGGGAGCAGACCGGCATCGGCCGGCTGCACGATGTACTCGGCGACACCCATCCCGTGCTCCACGGAGATGAGATCCTGGAGGAACTGGGCGACGGCCTTCTGCTCGACGGCCGCTGCCATCAGTCGCCCACCCGACGCCGACGGCGAGACGACGAGGTCTGCACCCGCGCCGTAGATGAGCTTGATGTTCTCCTCCTCCCGAGCGGACGCAATCAGATGAGCCCGGGGGGCCAAGGAACGGACCGTCAGGCAGATCAGGACGCAGGCGTCGTCTCGGTCGGGCGCGACCAGGACGTAGCTGGCCTTCTCGATCGCGGCAGCCCGCAGCATGGCTTCGCTGGAGGCGTCGCCGCGCAGCGCGGTCAGCCCCTGCTCGGACGCAGCGGCCACGGCCTGCTCCGTCGGGTCGATGACGACGATGTCCTCCGGCCGATGGTCGTGAGCGAGCATCTCATCGACGATCGCGCGGCCCTTGACACCGAAGCCACAGACGATGATGTGTTGGTCGAGCCGGTCTCGCAGTTGTCGCATCCGATAGCGCTCCCGATATCTCATTCGCAGTACCGTGAGCTCGTAGGCCGTGCCGAGGAACAGCACCCAGACGATAATCCTCACCGGCGTCAACACCAACGCGTTGACGAGCCGCGCCTGATCGGTCACCGGCGCGATATCGCCATAGCCGACAGTCGCCAGCGAGACCGTCGTGAAATAGAGGACATCCACGAACCCGAGCGGCCGGTCGGGATGGGCGTTGTCGCGCAGCCCGTCGCGGTCGAACCACATCAGCGCGGTCACGGCCCCGAACAGGATCAGCGCGAGCGACGCACGCCGGGCGACGTCCCACAGCGTCGACGATCGCGGGAGACGCAGGATTTCGAATCGTGCCGGTTGCGATTGGGATTCCACCGACCCTCGCCGCGCCGAGCCCCACCCGCTCGCCGATCCCCGCCAATGCGCGCGCATCATATCGCAGACGAAGGGTCTCGATGTGGTGATGCAGCGGCACGTCGCGCGCGTCGGTCACGTTCCGCTGAACTGCTCGCCGGCTCCCGGTGTCGAGGCTGACTAGGAACAACCGATCTCGCTGGTCACCGGCCGCCGGCATCGCGCTCGCCGTGTTCGGCGGTTGCATGCGACCGCTGAACCGCGGCGTTACGAGCCCAACTGGTACATCAGGTAGAGCCCGCCGCCGTAGATGAGCACTCGAAAGAGGACGCTGGGATCGGCGTAGACAGGCCGGTGCTCCGTCTTGTCGAGCACGTCGATCGCGGTCAGGCCCATCAGGAGCGTGGCGACGAGCGCCCCGAGCAGCTCGCCCTGTCCCGCGCTGGCCAGCAGCGAGCCGCCGTCGTCGACGAGCTCGAGCGGCACGAAGATCAGCATGTTGAACGCGTTGCTACCGAAGAGGTTGCCGACCGCGAGGTCGTACGACCCGGCCCGGATGCTGGCGACCGTGACGGAGATCTCGGGCAACGAGGTGGTGAGCGCCAGGAGTGCCAGACCCATGAATCCCGTCGAGATCCCCAGCGAGTCCGCGACATCCACCGCCGAGCTGGCCAGATACCGCGCGGCGACGAGGATGACCAGCGCAGCGCCAGTGAAGATCGCGACCGAGGGGGCCAGGCGGGCGGCCCGCTGCTCGGCGATTTCGGCCTCACCGGCCGTTTGAAACGGCGGCCCCGGCCGGTTGGCGTAGATGATGCGCATGCCGACGACGTAGCCGACGCCGATCAGCACCGTGGCCCAGCTGATGGTGCCGACCGTCAGCAGATCACCGGTAACGATGCCGGCCGCGGCGACGACGGTGAGCGAGATGGCGAGGACGGCGACGAGTAGCTGGTTGATGGCAATACGCGCCAGCACGCGCACCCGATGGTGCGCGAGGTCGGCGACCGCCAGGATCAGCATGTTCGCCATGCTCGAGCCAAACAGGTCGCCGACGGCGAGCGCGGGGGTATTCTGCAGGACCGCGAAAAGGTCGGTAAGCAGCTCTGGGAGCGAGGTCGCGCCCGCGACGAGGATCGCGCCAACCCAGGCGCGGCCCAGACCCGTGCGGTCAGCGATTTCGTCGCCGGATCGCGCCAGCCACCGGCCGGCGGTGACGACAGCCAACGAGCTCGCCGCGAACACTACCCAGTGCGTCATCGCCGCTCCCCCATCCGTCCGCCGGTTGGGCGGCTGCGTCCACGACTCGCCGCGCTCCCAGGCGGTCGCAGGTTACTCACGCGGCGACCGGACGCCGCCACGCGAGTGACCCGATGGTCAGGCATTCTGGAGCGGGGCGGCGAAGTAGTAGATGAGCTCCTTGGCGTGTGCGCGGGCGTCGGAGAGGCGGATCGACTCGTCCGAGCCGTGCGGCTTCGACTCCTTCTGACGCCCGTTACCGACCGTGGCGATCTGGTCCGTCTTCAGGACCTGGGCGACGTAGGCCATGTCGGTCGAGCCGCCGGAGCCGGAGCGGACGAAGTCCTCGTCGCTGTATCCCTGCACCAGCTTGAGGGCCTCGACCAGCCGCTTCGCGCCGGGGTGGTCGGGGGACTGGTAATACGACGGATACGCGTGCATGAACGAGACGTCCACCGAGAGCGCCCGCGACTTCTCCATGCCGCGATCGACCGCCTCGCGGATCTCGGCGGCGACGTCCTCGTACTTCTCCTCGGGGATGTAGCGGCGGTTGACGACCAGGGACGCAGTGGCCGGCACGATGTTCGACTTAACTCCGCCGCCGACGATATCCAGGTTGAACATGGGCCGGAGGTTCGACGGCGCGCCGGGCGCCGGGGCCAGCGGCAGCTCAGAGCGGCGCGACTCGACCTCATGCTTGAGCGCGATCAGCTCGTTGAGGATCGGGACCATCTCCTCGATGGCGTTGATGCCCAGGTAATTCGCGCCGGAGTGGCAGGAGCGGCCGTGGACGGTAATCGTCACGTCGACCGCGCCGTTCGAGCCGAGGCGCAGCAGCGGATCCTGACCACCCTCCATGCAGAGCACCGGCGCGGTGACGTAGCCCTCCAGCGCGAGGTGATAGAGACCGGGATACACGCCGATCTCCTCGTCTGTGCAGAGGACGACGTTCAAGTCCCAGACCGGCTCGATGCCCTGCTGCTGCATGACGTCGAGCGCCGTTAGAAGAGTCGCGATCGTGCCTTTCATGTCGGCGATGCCGCGGCCGTAGATCCGGCCGTCCTCGATCTCGCCGCCGAACGGGTCGTGGGTCCAGCCCTCCTCGATCGGCACCGTATCCATGTGGGCGTAAACGGTCAGCGGCGGCTTGCCGTTGTTCTGCCGCGCGACCAGGTTGACGCGCTCGCCCTCCAGCGGCAGCGGAATCTGCTGAACCTTCTCCCAGGGGATGACGACGCGGGCCGTCTCGAAGCCGAGGCGCTTGAACTCCGGCTCGACGAGATCAAGCAGGGTGTCGTAGTTCCGACCGGGCGGCACGCAGTTGTCGATCGCGATAATCGAGCGGAGCCGCTCGACCAGCGTGCCCTCCTGCGCGTCCACGGCCGCGAATGCGTTCGTGAAGTCCATGAGATCTCCTCCCTCACCAGCTGCCATATCGCAGCGCGGCTATGGTAACGGAAACCGGGTCTAACGACGTCCAGCGATGATAGGCTTGCGCCATGCATCCTGGTACCGATCAGCACAGCCCATCCGTCGCTGTCGAGCCTGCCAGCGAGCGTCGCGCGGCGCCCTCCATACGGCGTCGCCTGGCGTCATTCGCCGGGTCGCGGGCCATCGATATCGGGCTAACGCTGGCCGTCTTCGTCGCTGCGCTGGCCGTCTTCTGGAGCGCGGCGCACTCCGCGAGCTACCACCCCGACGAGAGCGACTACATCTGGACATCGCGCTACTTCGACTACCTCGTCGTCTCCCGCGACCTGGACAACGAGGCGTGGGGCGACAACCTGTGGACCCACACCCAGCCGATGATGACCCGCTACCTGATCGGTGGCTGGCTGTGGGTACGCGGTTACAACCTCTCGACCCTGCCGGCCCCGTCCTACGACTGGGGCAAGACCTACGAGGAGAACAAGCAGGCCGGCCATGTTCCCGAGGACTGGCTGCTCGTCGAGGCGCGCGTGCCGAGCGTCGTCCTGGCCGCCGGCTCGGCGGTGCTGCTCTACTGGCTGGGGAGCATGGTCGCCGGACCGCTCGCTGGCGTGGTTGCGTCCCTGCTCCTGCTCGGCAATCCGCTGATGCGCGAGCACATCGTCCGCGCCATTCCCGAGCCGGCGCTGATGTTCTTCGCTCTGCTGGCGCTCTGGCTAGCGGCGGTCGGGGCGCGGCGCGGCCGCGGCGGGGGGCCACCGCCTTTGTGGGGTCTAGCGGCCGGGGGCGGGGCCCGG
>DAOKZM010000135.1:0-7921 GCA_035325665.1 Thermomicrobiales bacterium
GACCGTAAGCCGAGTTCTGTTTCTGACGGCCATCTATCTCAGCCGAAATGGCTGGACGCGAATCGCGTCTGCTCTCACCTCGGGCCTCGGCGAGCAACCTGCAAGCGGCCCTGTCGGAGATTGCTGCGGGGAGGATTGCCCTTTTCACCCGCGAGCGGCAAGCGCTCGCGGCCTAGTCTCTGTTGCTCTCGCGCCGGCCGAGGCCGGCGCGCCTGTCTGGACTGTCAACGCACACCGACATGCGTTTCCCCGGCTTTCACCGGGCACCCGCGCTCTGTGCAGCTCGGACTTTCCTCTGGCAATGCCAGCAGCCGTCCGTCCGGTATCGTTCAGTTATTAAGGCGCGATCCGGTTTTCCGGATGGCGGTCGGTGGTGCCGAAGGGGAGATTTGACCTCCCACGCCTTTACGGGCACTACGCCCTGAACGTAGCGCGTCTGCCGGTTCCGCCACTTCGGCAAGCAGCTCTCCCGAGCGGCTGAAATTATATCATCACCCCGGGAGGGGGCGCAACGGCGCGACGACCCCTGAGGTCGGTCGTCAGTGGTAGTAAGGACGGGGAGTGCTCGCGCGAATTCGATCGGTCCTGGTCGGGCGAGAGCTTGACGTAACGCTCATGAGCAAGCCAGGCTGCGAGCTCTGCAACAAGGCGGAGCGCGTGGCGCGCCGCGTCTTTGGCGCTCGTCGCGTCCGGGTGGTCAATATCCTTGAGGATCGGGCGCTCGAGGACACATATGTGTTCCGGATCCCCGTCCCCATCGTCGATGGAGTCGAGATCGCCGAGGGGCTGATCACCGAGGACGACGCGCGTCGTGCCAGGGCGGCGGCGCTGCGGGGACGCGTAGCGCGATGAGCAAGCGCGCGTCGCGTGGGCGGAGCCGGCCGAACGCCGCGTTCGTCATCATGGCGGTCGTCGTCGTCGCGCTGATGGTCGGCGGCGCTCTGGCGGCGATCCTGCCGATTGGTGGATCGTCCGACGATTCGTCGAACGACGCGCCGGCCATTCAGGTGACCCCTGGCGCCGAGGTGGCAAAGCTGGAGACGCAAGTTGCCGCGAACCCGAGCGACGCCGACACGATCGTCGTCTTGTCTGAGGTCCTGGCTAACAGCGGTCGTCTGAGCGAGTCGTACCAGTGGTTTGAGCGGGCGGTCAGCCTGCGACCGGACGATGCCGACCTGCGGTTGGCGTTTGGACGCGCGCTGCTGCGTGGCGAGCAGTGGTTCGATGCCGAGCTCCAGCTGACGCGTGCCAACGAGCTCGATCCGGCCAACGCGGCGACGGCGTTTTCCCTCGGCCAGCTCGCCGATCAGCGTCCGGGCGGCGACCAGGCCGTGGCGCGGGATTGGTATCAGCAGTCGATCGACCGCGATCCGGAGTCCCTCATGGCACAGCAGGCACGCACCAGGCTGGCGGAGCTCGGCGGGGATTCCGCGACGCCATCCGCGTCACCGGGGCGTTGACGATGCGGCTGCTCCACGTCAACCACCGCTACGCGCCATACAGCGGCGGCTCGGAACTGGTTGTCCAACGCATCTCCGAGGCGTTCGCGTGGCAGGGTCACGATGTCACGGTTGTGACCTCCGACGCGTTCGACCTCGAATACTTCTGGGACCGCCGACGGCGACGGTTGGATGCGCCAGCGAGGCAAGACCTCGGTGGGGTCCACGTGGTGCGCGTTGCGGTCCGGCATCTGCCGGCCAGCTCGATCGTCTTTCGCGGCTCCCGGCGCATCATGGGCGAGCTGTCGCGGCTGCCGTTGCCGGCGCTGCCGTTCGAGCTCGCTTCCAGCACCCAGCCATGGATGCCGGACCTGCGGGGGGCGCTCAGGTCGGTCGGGGTGGTCGACGTCGTCCTGGCGACGAACCTCGGGCTGGAGAGCCTGGCGATCGCCGCGCGCGAGCACGCTCGGCGGGTCGGAGCAGCCTTCGTCCTGATGCCGTTTCTGCACCTTGGCGCCGACGACGATGCGACGGCACGGCGCTACGTGACGATGCCGCACCAGGTCAACCTCCTCCGTGATGCCGACGCGGTCCTGACGATGACGGAGCGCGAGCGCGAATTCGTCGCGGGTCTCGGTGTTGACTGCCGTCGCATCGTCGTCACCGGCGCCGGGGTTGATGTTACGGAGGTCACCGGAGGGGACGGTCCGGCGTTCCGGGATCGGCATCGACTCGGCGGTTTCGTCGTCGGCGCGCTTGGCCCGCCGTCGGTCGAGAAGGGGACGACCGACCTCGTCCGCGCCGTCGCGTCGCTGCGCCGGATGGGTCGCGATGTCAGCCTCGTCCTGGCCGGCCCGCCGCTGTCTGGCTTCACGCGCTGGCACGAATCGCTCGCGCCCGACGAGCGCGCGGGGACTACGATGCTCGGCTACATCGATGCATCCGAGCGCCGCGACCTGCTGGCGGCGATCGACGCCTTCGCGTTGCCGTCCCGGACCGAGTCCTTTGGTATCGTCTACCTCGAGGCGTGGCTGAACCGTAAGCCGGTCGTGGCTGCCCGCGCCGGGGCCGTCCCGGAGATCGTCCGTGACGGTGAAACGGGCCTGCTGGTTCCGTTCGGTGATCCTGATGCGCTGGGAGAGGCGCTCGGCCGGCTAATGGACGATGGCGGCCTCGGGGAGGCGCTCGCCGACGCGGGATATCGGCTAGCGATGTCACGATACACGTGGTCGGATGTGCTGACGCGCGTCCAGCGAGGCTATGTGATCGCCCTGCGGCGATCCGTGAACGCACCGGAGGGGATGGGTTGACAACGCTGCGCCGACCCCTGGAGAAACAGGTCGAGGCCATCCGAAAAGCCGTTGCCGAACGGCGCGGGGCTGAGCTGGGCGGCCGAGTCGAAGCCGGCGCTGCCGGGGCTATCGAGCGCGCGCAGCGTCACGCAGCCGTTAGCGCCCATTGGGGGTTGACGTCGTCAGTGCCGGTCGTCGGCCCGCGGCTGGGGCTGTTCCAGCGCGTCCTCCGGATTGGGCTCCGCTGGTACATCAACCCGATCGTCGAACAGCAGAACGCGTTTAACGACGCGGCGGTCGCGGCGCTGTTTGAGCTCGAGATGGAGAATCAGCGGCTGCGCCGCGCGCTCGACGAGCACGCTCGGAGCGACGCGGGGGATTCCACCGCTTCGTGAACATCCTGATCCTGCACACGCAGGTGCCGTTCGTGCGCGGCGGCGCTGAGGTGCTCGTCGACGGGCTGCGCGACGCGCTGGCCAAGGGCGGCCATGCCGTCGATACCGTCGCGCTGCCGCTGAGCTGGAATCCTCCCGAGCGCCTGCTGACGAGCGCGTTGGCCTGGCGGCTGCTCGACCTCAGCGCGTTCAACGCCCGTCCGGTCGACCTCGTCATCTGCACGAAGTACCCGACCTGGGCGGTGGAGCATCCGAACAAGGCGCTCTGGTTGATCCATCAGCATCGGCAGGCATACGACCTCTTCGGCACGCCGATGAGCGAGCTTGGCGGCGACGCCGAATCACGCCGGCTGCGCGACCGCGTCATCGAGATTGACCGCGTCGGGATCGGGGAGTGCGGACGACGCTACGCGATCAGCCGAAACGTCGCCGGCCGGCTGCGCCGCTACTGCGGCATTGATGCCGCGCCGCTCTATCCGCCCGTGCCGCGATCGGGGTTGCGGGCCGAGCGATACGATCCGTTTATCCTGAGCGTCGCCCGCCTCGATGCCAGCAAGCGGGTTGACCTCGCCATTCGCGCGCTGTCCGAAAACGGATTCAACCTGCGGCTTGTTGTCGCCGGTGACGGGCCGGACCTGGCGATGCTGCGGTTGCTTGCGCGGCGAGTCGGGGTGGCCGATCGCGTCGATTTCGTCGGTCGGGTGTCGGACGATCGGCTGCGCGAGCTCTATAACAGTTGCCGCGCGGTCTACTACGCGCCGGTCGACGAGGACTACGGGTATACGACGGTCGAAGCGCTCGCCGCGGCAAAGCCGGTCATCACGACTGAGGACGCCGGTGGGGTGTTGGAGTTCGTCGATGACGGCGACGACGGCCTGGTCACCTGCGCGACCCCCGGCGCGATCGGCGAGTCGATCCGCCGGCTCGAGGACGAGAACCTCGCGCGACGGCTCGGCGGACGCGGTCCGGAGCGCGTCGAGGGGCTGTCGTGGGATGCCGTCGTCGAGGCACTCGTCGGGTGAGCGGCGGGACCGGGAATCCTACTCTCCGGATGGTGACGCCGCTGATGCCGCTGCCGACCGGCATCGTCCAGTACAGTCGCGACCTCCTGGACGCGATCGACGGGCGATGGCGCGTCCAGGTCGTCGCCGAGCCTGGATCGGCCGCCGACCGCAACTGGGCGACTGTCGATGTGCGGACCGCGCGTCGAGCGGCGCAACTCGCCGACATGCCGACGATCTATCAGTTGGGCAACAGCGCGTTTCACCGGGTTGCGTTCGACGGCGCGTTGCGTCACCCGGGCATCGCCGTCCTGCACGACACGGTGTTACATCACGGGCGCCTCGCGGCAATGCTCCGCGGACGTGGTGGTGGCCGGTATCGGACGCTCATGCGCACGCTCTACGGCGACGACGGCGAGCGCGGCGAGCGCGACGTCGCTGCGGGTCGACAGCTCGATCTGGCTGCGTACCCGCTCGTGGAAGACATCGTTTCGGCCTCCCGACTGGTCATCGTCCACTCCGACTACGCGCGGGCGCGGTTGTTGGCGCTGATACCCGACGCGCCGGTTGTTCGCGTCCCGATGGGCATCTCGTTGCCGGCCCTCGTCGATCAGCTGGACGCGCGGCGGGCGCTCGGCATCCCCGAGTCGGCTTTTGTCGTCGCTTCGGTGACGCACGTCAACCCGTTCAAGCGTCTGCCGGTCGTGCTGCGGGCGATGCGCCAGGTCCGCGACCGGATTCCGGAGGTGCTGTTCATGGTGGCGGGCTCGGTGGCGCTAGGGATCGACCTGGCGGGGCAGACCCGCGCCTTCGGCATGGCGGACCGCGTGTGGATACGGGGCTACGTCAGCGACGACGAGGCGCGACTGGTTGCGCGAGCCGCCGACGCCTGTGTCAACCTCCGCTACCCGAGCGCTGGCGAGACATCGGCGAGCCTACTGCGGTTGTTGGGCGCCGGCCGGCCGGTGCTGGTCACGAACGATCCATCGACGACGGAGTACCCGCGCGACGCCGTGCTGCCGGTCGACGTCGGCCCGATGGAGGACGAGCTAATCGCCGAGCTGCTCGACCTGCTCTACCGTGACGACGATCTTCGCCAGACGGCAGGAGAGGCGGCGCGACGGTTCATCGAAGCCGAGCACGGCGTCAGCAAGATGGCAAGTGGGTATCGCGACGCGGTCCGGACTGCATATGGAATCGACCTCGCGCCGGTCGCGAATGTCGTGCTATCCGAAGCGGCGCCGGTCGTCGGGCGATTCGAGTCCACAGCTCCCGTGTTCCACGTGCAGCCCTCGTCGGTCGATCGGCGTGTTGCCGCGGCAGCCGCCTGGCTTGGGATCGACGATCGCAGTGATACGATGCGTCGTGTCGCAGCGGCGATGGTGGCGTTACGACTCGACCGGCTGCGTGACGAGCGAACAGGGAGCGAAACGATGACCGAAACCCCACCAATCCGTCCCGAGCTGCTGGAGATCCTCGCCTGTCCCGCCTGCAAGGCGAAGGTGCGGCTGGAGGGCGAGGCGTTGGTCTGTGAGGGTTGCGGCCGGCGCTATCCGATCGAGGACGGCATCCCGATCATGCTGGTCGAGGCAGCAAAGTAGAACGAATGTTCTGCAATGTCTGCTATACTTCCCGCATGAACGCGGGGCATAGCAGGACGGGCATCACAGCATGACGAGTCGCGTCGTTTCCGGCAAGCATCGTGACGAGGACGCGGCCATCGAGACCTCGCTACGGCCGCGACGCCTTTCCGAGTACATCGGCCAGGACAAGGTCAAGGACACGCTCTCGATCTTCATCGAGGCGGCGCTGGCGCGCGGGGAGCCGCTCGACCACGTGCTCCTCTACGGACCGCCAGGGCTCGGCAAGACGACGCTCTCCAACATCATCGCCGCCGAGATGGGCGTCGGCGTCAAGATCACGTCCGGACCCGCCATCGAGCGGGCCGGCGACCTCGTCTCGATCCTGACCAACATCAAGGCTGGCGACGTGCTGTTCATCGACGAGATTCATCGTCTCAACCGTGCCGTCGAGGAGGTGCTCTACCCGGCGATGGAGGACTTCGCGGTCGACATCATCATCGGCAAGGGGCCCGGCGCCCGTTCGATGCGACTCAACCTGCCGCGCTTCACCCTCGTCGGCGCGACGACGCGGCTGGCGCTGCTGACCAGCCCGCTGCGCGACCGATTCGGCGGTGTCTTCCGGCTCGAGTTCTACGACGACCGGGCGATGACGCAGATCGTCGAGCGTTCGGCCCGGATCCTCGACGTGGAGGTTCTCGGCGGTGGCGCTGGCGAGATCGCCAAGCGTTCGCGCGGCACGCCGCGCGTGGCCAACCGGCTGCTCAAGCGCGTCCGAGACTACGCTCAGGTGCGCGCCTCCGGCGTGATTACCGAAGATGTGGCGCGCGACGCGATGTCGCTCTTGGACGTCGATCAGCTCGGCCTGGACGACGTGGACCGCCGGATTCTGTTCGCGATCGTCGAGAAGTTCGACGGCGGCCCGGTCGGCGTCGACACGCTTGCGGCGGCGACGAGCGAGGAGACCGACACGATCATGGATGTGTATGAGCCGTATCTGATCCAGCTCGGGTTCCTCCAGCGCACTCCGCGAGGCCGGGTCGCAACGCGACGCGCCTACGTCCACCTCGGGCTGCCGGCGCCCGCGCTCTCCGACGACGCCCGCCAGGCGCTGCTGTTCGATTCCGAGCGCGGCCAGGACGAGTGAGCGACCACCCGATCCCGATCGACTGGTTCGACTACGATCTGCCCTCCGACCTCATCGCTCAGCATCCCATCGAGCCGCGCGACGCGGCGCGGCTGCTGGTCGTTGACCGCGCGTCCGCTACGTTCTCCGACCGCATGTTCCGCGACCTGCCAGATCTTCTGAACCCGGGCGACCTGATCGTCGTCAACGACACTCGCGTGCTACCGGCCCGACTGTTTGCGCGCCGGCCGACCGGTGGTCAGGTCGAGCTGCTGCTGCTCGGCCGCAACGCCGACGGCGCCTGGCAGGCGCTTGGCCGGCCGGCGAGGCGGATGCGCGCCGGCGAGCGACTGGCGCTGTTGGACTCCCGTGGTGACGTCACCAACGATCGGGTCGAGGTGGTGGGGCGCGACGGCGAACAGGTGCTGGTGCGGTTCGACGACGAGCGAGCCATCGAGCGCGATGGGCGCGTCCCGCTCCCGCCGTACATTCACGAACACCTCGACGACCCCGAACGCTATCAGACGGTCTACGCGCGGGAGACGGGCTCTTCCGCGGCGCCGACGGCCGGCATGCACTTCACCCCCGAGGTGATCGCCCGCTGCGAGGCCCGCGGTGTGCGGCTCGCGTCGATCACGCTCCACGTGGGGCTTGGAACTTTTCAGCCGATCAAGACAGCCGATGCGCGCGATCATCAGATGCACGCCGAGGTGTATTCGGTATCGCCGGAGACGGTAGAGACGATTCGCGCGACACGAGCGACCGGCGGGCGTGTGCTGGCGGTGGGGACGACGTCGGTGCGGACGCTGGAGACTGTTGCCGGTTCGGTACTCGCTCCGGACCCAGCTGGGCTTCTGGCCGGCGCGACACGGCTGTACATCACGCCAGGCAGGCCATTCGCTCTCGTCGACCTGATGCTCACCAACTTCCATCTCCCGCGAACGACGCTGCTCCTCCTGGTCGCGGCGTTCGCCGGAGATGACCTCATGCGCCGCGCCTATGCGCACGCGATCGCGGAGCGATACCGCTTCTACTCCTTCGGCGATGCGATGCTGATCGTGTAGGGTGACGGTTGGCCCGCCCGGCGG
>DAOKZM010000136.1:0-7919 GCA_035325665.1 Thermomicrobiales bacterium
CCGGACAGTCGGTAGCGCGCCGCCACCGGTGTCGAGCGTCCCGTCGCGCGTCGGTGACGCTGCGCCGGTCGCTGGCGTGGCGCGGTCCGGCTGACCGGCTTTCACGATCTGGCGCGGCGCGGCGAGTGATGGCTGCGTCGCAGCACTCGGGCCGAGTGCGGCGTCCGGCTTCTCCTCCGGGCCGCTACAAGCCGCGAGCAATGATGCGCCGGCCGCCGCGGCAACGCGCAGGAACGACCGGCGAGACAGGGTCATACGACGCATTCAGGTGAACTCCACAATGAATTACGCGCTGCGATCACGGTTCGGGCGCCGCCGCCAAGTGTACGAGCGGGAGGGGCAATCGGGTAGGAGACGTTCGTCGGCCCTGGGCATTGCCTTCGGGGGCGAAACCGTGTATCCGTACCCTTGCCACCGGCGACGTCGCCGGGCTGTCGCAGGAGGAGAGGAGTCCTATCGGTGACCACAATCGTCGTTCCGCTCGACGGGTCCGACCAGGCGGAACAGGCCATCCCCTGGGCAACGGCGCTGTGCCGGCGCATCGACGCGGGGCTGCTGCTGGTATCGGTCGTCGAGATCCCGGTCGAGTTCGGCGCCTGGAGCGCGGCCAGCGCGATGGCGGTCGGCAACGAGCTGGACGATTGGGCCGCCGAGCGCGAAACCTATCTCCAGGAGGTCGCCAAGCGGGCGTCCGGCATCCGCGTCGAGACGGTGAGCCGCGTCGGCAGCCCAACCAGCGAGGTCCTCAGCACGATTGCCAAGACCGATGACCCGCTCGTCGTGATGACCAGCCACGGCCGCACCGGCGCGGGACGGATGGTCATGGGCAGCGTCGCCAATCGCGTCGTCCGCGATGCCGGTTGCCCCGTGCTCGTCGTCCGCTCGCAGAGTCCGGCTCCAGCCACCGCGCCGTCGTTCGACCGGGCGTTGGTGCCGCTAGACGGCTCGGAGTTCTCCGAGCACGCCCTGGGCCGCGGCCTGGAGGCGATCGCGCCTAGCGGCCAGCCGCTGGCGTTGCACCTGCTGCGCGTCGTCGAGACGCCGGTCGTCCGCGTCCCCGGGCCGGACGTCCCGCTCGACTACGGGCTGGTCGGTGAGTACACCGACGCGATGAAGGACGAGGCGACGACCTACCTGGCGACGATGATGGAGAAGCTACGGGGCAAGGGTCTGGAGGTCACGTCGGAGGTGCGGCATGGCCGGATCGCCGACGAGATCCTGAACGCAGCGGCCGAGCAGCGCTCCGACCTGATCGTCATGTCCACCCACGGGCGCGGCGGAATTTCGCGCCTCTTCTTCGGCTCGGTGGCCGAGAAAGTGCTCCACGAGTCGCCTCTCCCGCTCCTGCTCGTCCGCCCGCGCGAGTAGCCAACCCGTTGCACCAGGACGCGACGGCGGCCGGCGCCGTCGTCGCGTCTTGACGAATCTCCGCAACCGCACATACAATCCCCGCCAGTCTCACGCACTATCAGTAACGCTGCATGACGTTGGCGATAAAGGGCGCAATCGCCCGCCGTTCCCGTTGGACGTGTCCGTTGCCGTCGAGCGCCGCCGGCGCCGCCCCGAGCGACCGCCGCATTCACCGGCTGGAGGTGACCCGACCGCCAGGCAAGGGTGTTGGCATACCCATCGGTCTCAATGACACAACCGGACTCGTTCGATGGAGGAGGGTCGGATGTCTGACGACCAGTTGAGCCGGCTGATCGATGAAGCGAACCGCCACCGCTGGACCCGACGTCAGATCCTGCGCCGCGCGGCTGCGCTGGGTCTGTCGGCTCCGGCGATCGCTGTTGTCCTCGCCGCTTGCGGCGGCGACGATGGATCCGCAACGAACACCACTACGTCGGGCGGCGAGGGCAGCCCGACGGCGCCGAGCGCGGCCGGCGGGACACCGACTCTTCGCGCTGGCGGCGGCGTCCCGACCGTCCCGGTCAGCCAGGCATCGCCGACCGGCGAGGCAGCGGAATCCGGTTCCGGCGGCATCATCAACCTGAACACCACGCTCGGCGACTCCGGGATCGGTAACCCGATCCTGACCAGCAACATCCAGCTGATCGAGTATTACGTCTTCAACCACCTCGTCACGTACGACGACGAGGGGACCCTCCAGCCGGAGCTGGCCCGGGACTGGTCGTACTCCGACGACAACCTCGCATTGACGATCACGCTGAACGAAGCCAAGTGGCACGACGGCGAGGACTTCAACGCCGACGACGTCATCTTCACCTTCGAGACCATCAAAGCCGAGGCGACCGACACGCCGAAGCGCTCCAACCTGCAAGTCGGCGGCGAGTTCGTCACCTGGGAGAAGGTAGACGACCAGACGGTCAAGATCACGACACCCGAGCCGTTCGCGCCGTTGCTGTTCAACCTCAATCAGATCTCGATCATCCCAGAGCACATCCTCTCGACGGTCAGCGACATCAACACCGACCCGTTCAACAAAGCGCCGATCGGGACCGGATCGTACAAGCTGGCCGAGTGGCGGCCGGATGAGTTCTTCCGGCTGGAGCCGTTCGAGGATCACTTCCGCGGGCGGGCGAAGAATGACGGCCTCACCGTGTTCTTCCAGGCCGACACCGAGGTCGGCTCCGCCGCGCTCGACTCCGGCCAGATCGACATGATGTTCACCCCGCCGGAGCTCCAGCCACGCTACGAGGACAGCGCCGACTTCACCCTTCACAACTACGTCTACTACACCCCGATCACTCTGGCATTCAACTTCAAACATCCGGTCCTGCAGGACATCAACGTCCGCAAGGCGATTTATGCGGCGATCGACAAGCAGACGCTGACCGATACGGTCACCAAGGGTCGCGGACTCGTCGCGAACAACCAGTTCGCCGACACCGGCCCGCTCGATCGCTACAACGACTATGACAACGTAGAGCCGATCGCGTACGACGTCGCCGCGGCGAACACGATGCTGGACGAGGCCGGCTACGCGACCGGGTCGGACGGCATCCGCGTTGCGCCGTCCGGGGAGCGACTGTCGTTCAACATCATCACCTACTCCGGCTTCGAGGAGTACGTAAACGATCAGGTCATCCTCCAGGAGATGCTGAAGGAGATCGGCATCGAGCTGACGCCGCAGGTCGTGGACTACTCGACGCTGGAGGGCATGTGGGCCGACCCGAACGACGACCCGAAGAACCGCGCCCTCGAGCTGGAGGAGTGGCCGCACCCGTTCGAGTTCGACCCCGACCTCTATTACGAGCTGCACTCCACCAGCGTGGCGCCAAACGGCAATAACTACATGAACTTCGTGGACGACGAGTGCGACCGGTTGATCACCGAGGGGCGCGTCGAGACGGACCCGGACGCGCGCGTCGCGATCTATCGGCAGCTGGACGTCCGCCGTAACGAGGTCCTGCCAGTCGTGCCGCTCTACTGTGCCGTCGATGGCTGGGTCGTCTCAAACAAGGTTCAAGGCGTCAAGAAGACTCCGTACTATCGGCGGTATGTGCTGATCGCCGCTCAGAACTGGTGGAAGGAAGCCTGATCCGACCGGCCGGCGGGCCGTCGAATTCGACGGCCCGTCCGTTCGCCGCTCCGCGGCGTTCCGAGGGTAGATCGCGATGCTGGCATACATCGTCCGGCGACTGCTCTGGATGATCCCGCTGCTGCTCGGCGTGTCGGTCATCTGCTTCGGGCTGCTGAAGAACGCGCCCGGCGATCCGGTCACGGCAATCCGCGCCCAGAGCCGGGCGTCCGGCGCGACGCTCCAGGCCTCCGACGCGGCGGCACTGCGCGAGCAGTACGGACTCAACGACCCGATCTACGTGCAGTATTTCGACTGGCTGAAGCTGGCGGCCCGGGGCGACTTCGGCTATTCGTTCCGCCAGAACGCGCCGGTCATCGATGTAATCTTGCAGCGGCTGCCGAACACGGCGAAGCTGGCCGGGGTTTCATTCCTCTTCACGATGCTGATCGCGCTGCCGCTCGGCATCCTCTCGGCGGTCAAGCAGTACTCGAAGCTCGACTACGTCCTGACCTTCGTCAACTTCGCCGGAATCTCGATCCCGCAGTTCTGGCTGGGGCTGATGCTGGTGTACATCTTCGCCGTCAACCTGGGCTGGTTCCCGGCGACCGGCATGCGCAGCGCCGACCTCGAGCCTGGCACGTTCAACAAGGTCAAGGACGTCGTCCTCCACTACGTCCTGCCGGTCGCGTCGATCACGCTGGTCAGCATCGCCGGGTACATGCGCTACCAACGAGCGGCGATGCTGGAGGTCATCCGTCAGGACTACGTCCGCACGGCCCGGGCGAAGGGGCTGCCCGAGAGCGCGGTGATCTTCAAGCACGCCTGGCGCAACGCCCTGATCCCGATCATCACGCTCCTCGGCTACGTCTTCGTCATCCTCGTCGAGGGTTCGGTCGTGATCGAGAATATCTTCTCCTGGCCTGGCATGGGCCAACTCGCCGTCATCTCGCTTCAGCAGCGCGACTATCCGGTCATCATGGGAATCGTCCTGCTCTCGGCGACACTGATCCTGCTCGGCACGCTGCTGTCCGACATCATCTATGCGATCGTCGACCCGCGGGTGCGTTATGACTGAGCGGCGACGGGGTGGCCGAGATGGAGGAGACCGATGAGCGCGGAGACGATGACCGGTCTGGCGGCGCAAGCGACTGTCGCCGATGAGCCGGTCCGCGGTCAGTGGGCGATGTTCTGGTGGCGCTTCCGGCGCCATAAGCTCGCGGTCGTCAGTGCTGGGGTCCTCGTCTTCATTATCCTCGTCGCGATCCTCGCGCCCGTCCTCGCGCCGTACGACCCGGACAAGACCGACCTTCAGCTCGCCCGCTTCGGCGAGCCGGCGCCGCCGTCGCTTTCGCACCCGTTCGGCAGCGACCAGGTGGGGCGCGACCAGCTCTCGCGCATCATGTATGGCGCGCGAGTGTCGCTGGTCGTCGGCTTTATCGCGACCGGCATCGCCATTCTGGTCGGCACCATCCTCGGCGCGATCGCCGGCTACGCCGGCCGCTGGGTAGATATGATCGTGATGCGCATCGCCGACGTGCTGCTGGCCTTCCCGCCCCTTCTCTTCTCGATGGCGGCGCTCTCGTCGGTACGACCGCGGATCGCAACGATCGCGATCGTCCTGGCGATCATCAGCTGGATGAACGTCGCCCGCCTGGTCCGCGGCGAGTTCCTGGTCCTCCGCGCCCGCGAGTACACCGAGGCGGCCCGGGCAGTCGGGGCGTCGGCCCCGTCGATCGTCTTCCGCGAGCTGCTGCCCAACGCGGTCGGGCCAATCATCGTCGCCGCGTCGCTCGGTATCCCGGCCGCGATCCTGACCGAGTCGACCCTGTCGTTCCTCGGCTTCGGGCTGCAGCCGCCGACGGCGTCGTGGGGCAACATGCTCCAGGGGGCGTTCGGCGAGATGCGCGACTACGATGCGTGGTGGATGGGCGTTTTCCCGGGGCTGATGATCGCGATCACCGTCCTGGCCTTCAACTTTCTCGGCGACGGGCTGCGGGACGCGTTCGACCCGCGCTCGCGCGTGGAGTAGGGGACTCAGATGGCGATCGAGCAGCCTGCCCGGATTGAGACGCGCTTCACTGGCGACGGCAGGCAGCCGGCAGCCGATCGCGAGCCTCTACTCGTCGTCGATGATCTCCGCACCTACTTCTTCGGCGCCAGTGGCGTGGTCAAGGCGGTCGACGGCATCAGCTACCAGCTGTTCCCCGGCGAGACGGTCGGCATCGTCGGCGAGTCCGGCAGCGGCAAGAGCGTCAGCGCGCTGTCGCTGATGCGCCTGGTCGAGAGCCCGCCGGGGAGGATCGTCGGGGGCTCGATCAGCTTCGGCGGCGACGACATCCTGTCGATGAGCGAGCCGGAGTTGCGCCACGTGCGCGGCAACCAGATCTCGATGATCTTCCAGGAGCCGCTGACATCGCTCAACCCGGTCTATACCGTCGGCAACCAGATCATGGAGCCGCTGATCCGCCACCGGAGCCTGTCGAAGCACGAGGCACGCGACCGCGCCGCCGAGATGCTCCAGCGCGCCGGGGTGCCATCGCCGCGGGCGCGGCTGAACGACTACCCGCATCAGATGTCCGGCGGGATGCGCCAGCGGGCGATGATCGCGATGGCGCTGGCCTGCAACCCCCGGCTGGTGATCGCCGACGAGCCGACGACGGCTCTCGATGTCTCGATCCAGGCGCAGATCCTCGAGCTGATGCGCGACCTCAAGAGCCAGTATCACATGTCGATGATCTTCATCACCCACGACCTCGGCGTGGTCAACGAGATGTGTGACCGGGTCATCGTCATGTACGCCGGGCGGATCGTCGAGCAGGGCTCGACCGCGCGGATCTTCAGTAACCCGAAGCACCCTTACACCTGGGGGTTGTTCGACTGCATCCCGCGCCTCGAAGACCCCAAGGGTATCCGGATGACACCGATATTTGGCCAGCCACCGAACCTGGCCCACGCGCCTGGCGGCTGCAAGTTCCACCCGCGATGCCCCTACGCCTTTGACCGCTGCGCGTCCGAGGAGCCACCGCTCTTCGAGCGCGACGGCCAGACGATTCGCTGCTGGCTCTACGCAAACGGCGCAGCCGGCGAGGCCAACCGCGTCCGCGAGAAGCAGGTCGAGAGCGTGACGACGGTGACGAGCCAGGCGCCGCCGATCCTCGAGGTGCGCGGGCTGGAGAAGCACTTCCCGATCACACGCGGCATCCTCCAGCGCACTGTTGGCTACGTCCAGGCGGTGGACGGGCTCGACTTCGACCTGCGCAAAGGCGAGACGCTCGGGCTGGTCGGCGAGTCGGGGTGCGGCAAGAGCACGACCGGGCGCGTCCTGCTCCGGCTGCTGGAGCCGAGCGGCGGCCGGGTGACGTTCGCCGGCCGGGACCTGGCCCGGCTCGACCGCGACGAGCTTCGCGCGATGCGCCGCCGGATGCAGATCGTCTTCCAGGACCCGTTCTCCTCACTCAATCCGCGCCGGACGGTTGGCTCGATCGTCTCCCAACCGCTGGAGAGCCACAAGCTGGCGCGGGGCAAGGAGATCGGGCAGAAGGTCGAGGAGATCCTGTCGCGGGTCGGCCTCAACCCCGGCCACGCGTCACGCTACCCGCACCAGTTCTCCGGAGGGCAGCGCCAGCGGATCGGCATCGCCCGGGCGATCGCCGCCAACCCGGAGATGATCGTCTGCGACGAGCCGGTGTCGGCGCTGGATGTCTCGATCCAGGCGCAGATCATCAACCTGCTCCAGGACCTCCAGCAGGAGTTCGGCCTGTCCTACATCTTCATCGCCCACGACCTGTCGGTCGTCCGCTCGGTCAGCGACCGCGTCGCGGTGATGTACCTCGGCAAGATCGTCGAGCTCGGCGAGAACCGGCAGATCTACGAGGATCCGCTGCATCCGTACACCAAGGCGCTGCTGTCGGCCGTGCCGTCGGTCGGCCAGGGTGCGTCCACTACGGGCCGGATCGTCCTGCAGGGCGACGTGCCGAGCCCGATCAACCCGCCCTCTGGATGCAGGTTCCACACCCGCTGCCCCTACGCCTTCGCGCCCTGCGCATCCGTCGAGCCGGCCCTGCGCGACGCCGGAGGCAACCACCTCGTGGCCTGCCATCTCTACCACCCGGTCGAGGACGACGGCCCGCGCGTCAACGCGTGATTGACTACGGCGGCTCACCCGTGGCGCACCCGAAAGACGCGCGATCTCAGACCCGCAGGTAGCCGTCGGCCAGCATCATCTCGGCGTTGAGGATCGAGGCGCCGGCCGCGCCGCGGATGGTATTGTGGCCGAGGACGACGAACTTGACGTCAAACAGCGAGCACTCGCGGACGCGGCCGACGACCGAGGCCATGCCCCCGGCGACGTCGCGGTCGAGTGCCGGCTGCGGACGGTCGGGCTGGTCGCGAACGATGATCGGCGCTTCGGGGGCGGAGTGCAGCCCGAGCTCCT
>DAOKZM010000137.1:0-1880 GCA_035325665.1 Thermomicrobiales bacterium
GGAAGCAGGGCCTACTGTAGGGCGGCCGGCGGCCCGATCCTAACGGCCGGGGTGAGCGGCTTCCCGATCACGCCGATCTCGCCGCACTCCCCGATCCGCTCAACCCTCGTCGTCCCTGAAGATAGCCGGATCGAGCTGGCCGTGATCGGCGACCGCGAGGCACATCTGATCCTGGATGGCCAGATCACCAAACCACTCGCGCACGGGCAGCTCGTCAGCGTGACCCACAGCCCGCATCGCTTTCGGTTGATCATGACCGAGCAGATGAACTTCTACTCCGCGTTCCAGAGCAAGTTCAACTATCTGATCCGGCCGGGCGCGGTGCCGAGCCTGGGTCACGTGCGGCGCGAGCACTGACTCGCCGCGCCGTTGCTGACTCCCCCGGCGCATCGGGCTCTCCGCCATCTCCAATGGGATCACCCCCCGGCTGCCGTCCGCTGGACCGATAGCCTTCGATCGCTTGAAGCCCCGCCGAAGTGGGATGGCGGTCGCCGTCGCGGCCGCGAAGCTGGGTGACCGGCGGCGCGGCATCCGGCAGGACGGTCGCGCAGTAGGCGCAGATCTCCCAGCGAAGGTCCACAAGGCGGCGACACCCGGGGCACTCGGCGCGCAGGCGGGTCCGGCAGCTCGTGCAGTACACGAAATCGTCCCGCACGGTGCGGCTACACGAGGGGCAGGTCTGGAAATCGTCCAGGTCCTGCAGCAGGTACTCCTCCTCGACGGTGCGCTGGAACGCTTCCTCGAGCGTCTCCTTGGGGCGCAGCAGCAGGTAGATCACCGCGCCGGGAACCCAGAACAGCACCACGACGAGCGTCGAGAAGATGTGGGTCACGGTGCTGGTGCTTCGCGTCGTGATGTCGCGATAGGTCCAGATCACCAACGCGAACCAGAGCGCCAGCGCGTAGGCGCCGGTAAGCGCGAGGAACATCTGAACGATGCGGGCGACAAGCTCTTCCAACCCGGACGGCTCCTGACCTTGGCGGCCGATGTTACGGCATGATCCGTTCGTGGCGATCGACGTTACAAATGAACACAGTTGCGCCGCCGACCTGGACTTCGACCGGCGTCGGAACGTAGAACTCGCCCGGCTCCATGATCGGCATCAACGGATTCACGTATTGGGTGCGCGTATAGCAGGTACGCTTGATGATACGGAGGACGTCGGCCACATACTCGTCGTCGACGCCGATAAGGAATGTCGCATTGCTCTCGCGCAGGAAGCCTCCGGCACTGTTGATCTGCGTCGTGCGATATCCGCCGTCCAGCAGCGCCGATCGCAGGTTGTCAGCGTCCTTGCCCTGAACGACGGCGAACACCAGCTTCATACCATCTCGTTTCACAACCGGGCTGCCCGGCCCGGACAGAGTCTCGGCATCACGCGCTCCAGCACGGCCGCATTGACGACCGGCGCTGGCGGCTGGCCATCGACGACAATCCATCGCGTCGGGTCGCGTCCCGCCTCAGCGCGAAACCACTCAGCGACGCGCCGGTGGAACGCCGGCCCTTCTCGATCGATCCGGTTCGTGCCGCCGCCCGATACGCGTCTGGCAAGGCCGACCTCCGGCGGCACGTCGAGCAGCACAGTCAGGTCCGGCCAGACGTCTCCGATCGCCAGCGACTGGACGCGGCGCAACTCGTCGACCGGAAGCCCGCGACCCGCCCCTTGATACGCGAGCGTCGAGTCGACGAACCGATCGCAGAGCACGACGGCGCCCGCGCTCAGCGCCGGCCGGATCACGCGGCGGATATGCTCAGCTCGCGCGGCCGTCATCAGGTAGACCTCGGCCTCGGCGCTGACCTCAACCTCCGACCCCAAGACGATCGCCCGCAGCGCCTCGCCGAGCGCGGTCCCGCCCGGCTCGCGCGTGGTGACGACATCG
>DAOKZM010000137.1:1890-7916 GCA_035325665.1 Thermomicrobiales bacterium
GGGCAAGCAGCTCGACCTGCGTCGACTTTCCAGACCCCTCGGCGCCCTCAAACGTGACGAACAGGCTCAACCATTGAGCCCTTCACGGTAAATCTCGACGTGGCGATGCGGCTCGCGGCCGCGACTGCGCGAACCGAGATTGTAGCGGTCTGCCAGCTGATGTTGCAGACGGCGGATATACGGCGCCTGTGGCCGCAGCTCGATCGGCGGCGCGCCGTCGAGGATAGCGTTGATTGCGTCTTCCGCCTCGAACATCGCCGACTCGATCGGGTCCCCAGGGGCGACCGTGCGCTGTCCGGCCTCGGCCGGCGCGGCATCGGGGTTGGCCTCACGGACAAGATCGCGGAAGACGTTGAGCATCTGGACGACCGTGTTCGACCGCAGGACGTAGATCGCGACGCCGCGTGCTTCGGCGTCGCGGAGCTGTTGCGGCCGCTGGCGATAGTAATTCTTGAGCGTCAGGACCATGTCGGCCTCGTGTACGTCACGGACGATCTGGGCCGGCAACGACATCGCCGCGAGAGCCTGCTCCAGCCGATTACGACTGACGCCGAACGGGAAGATCCGGACCGGACGAGCGGTCGTCCCGCGGCCGCGCGCCAGCGGATTGGGGGGCACCGCCGGGTCGAGGACGTCATCAAGCTCGGGCGCCGCTTGCCGCCGCGGCTCGTCGATCCGGCGCGGCGCGCGGTAATCGTCGCGTCGATGCGACCGCTCGTCTGGCGCCGGGGTCTCGTCGGCTATCACGATCTCGCCACTGGGCAGCCGCTCGCGGAGCTCGGCGCGCTGGTGCTGGTTCCGGAGCATCGCGTCGACAGCCGCCGCGACGTCGCGCACGACCGCGACCTTGTCGCGCTCGCGGATCTCGACCATGACGGTGAACGTCGGCGGCGCCTTGCGCTCTAGAATGGACTTCTGAGTGCCGCGGCGGCGCGCCTCCTCGTCGCTGAGGGTCACCGACTGGATGCCGCCGATCAGGTCGGAGAGCGTCGGGTTTACCATCAAGTTCTCGAGCGTGTTGCCGTGCGCGGTGCCGATAAGCTGGACACCGCGCTCGGCAATCGTCCGAGCTGCCGCCGCCTCCAGCTCGGTGCCGATCTCGTCGATGACGACGACCTCCGGCATGTGGTTCTCGACTGCCTCGATCATGACGTGGTGTTGCATCGCTGGGGTCGGCACCTGCATCCGCCTGGCGCGGCCGATCGACGGGTGAGGGATGTCTCCGTCTCCGGCGATCTCGTTGCTGGTGTCGACGATAACGACGCGCTTTTCGAGGTCGTCGGCCAGCACGCGCGCCACTTCGCGTAGCATCGTCGTCTTTCCGACCCCCGGGCGACCGAGCAGCAGGATGCTCTCGCCAGACTCGACGAGGTCGCTGATGATGCCGATCGTGCCGTAGACGGCACGGCCAACACGGCACGTCAGCCCAACGATGTCGCCGCTGCGATTGCGGATTGCCGAGATGCGATGCAGTGTGCGCTCGATCCCGGCGCGGTTGTCTTCGCCGAAGCGGCCGATTCGCTCGGCGACGCGCGCGAGGTCAGCGCGGTTCGTTTCCTCTTCGGTGAGGTACACGCTCCCGTGCTGGAAACGCGCCTCGGGCCGCCGGCCGAGGTCCAGGACGATCTCGATCAACCCGTCGTCGAGGCGCTCGCTGATCGCGGCGCGCGTTTGCGCGGCGACCTGTTCCGGAAGCGCCGCGAGCAGATCGTCCAGATTATCGGTGATCGCGATCTCCTGTGCGGCAGGAACTGGCTGGCCCTCGAGCATCGACATCGGCTGAGGTGTCGTCAATTGCGTCACCGCTCCATTCGATGTATGGCATGCGACTCGACTGCGGCGGAGGCACTATGCCGCGAGCCGGCTCGCACACGGTAATACGACGGGACACCCTTCGGCACGCGCTCGCCTTCAACCGGCGCGACTGCGAAACGCCCGTGAACGACGGCCGGAGCGGTCGTGTGGCGCACGAGTGCCACGCGATCGTCCACCGTTTCGAACCCGATCCGCTCCAGTGGCCAGATCAGATCGGAGGAGTACTGAGGAATGACGATCTCCAGCGCGCACCCCGCCGCCCCGGCGTCTTCGACGGCGGCCACGACAAAGGCGCCAAGAACGTCCCGCGCGCAGGGATCGACCAGTAGGTCGATCCGCGCCCGGTGATGCTGCGTCGTGATCCGGCAGTAGGCGACGATGCCATCGGTCGTCTCCAATACCACCTGATGGACCTGCCGGCGTTCGGGCGAGAGCCAGTCGAGTGCCGATCGTCTTGGCATCTCCCAGGCGGCGCTGGTCCTGGCCTCGGCGAACTGCACCGGACGCGGGGTGACGTGATGATAGAGGTGATGGATCGACCAGACATCGCTGGCCTCCTGCCGTCGCATGTGCTGGGGAGAGTCTACCGAGCGGCCGACACCTGCTGACAGCAGCAGCGTCTGGCGTGTGTACGGCTCGAACCCGGCCGAGCGCAGACTCCTGCAAGCGACCGAATCCTCCACTGCCGCGGCGAAGAGCCGCCGGGCGCCCGCGAAGCCGGATGCCGCTATCCCGTATTCCAACAACGATGTCCACAACTCCAGTACGACCGCGTCGTCGGCGTCGAGCCGTGGCGATCCAGCAGCGAGGGTCGCGACGTCCCAGCGGTAGGCGATCGTCTGCTGGCGCATCGAGAGCGTGGCGCAGAGCTCGTCGTCGATAAGCGCGACGAAGGTCTGCTCGCCAGCGCGGTTGGGCAACATTGCCGTGAATGCCTGATGCGCGACGCTTAGTCCCTCGATCTCACGCCGGGTATCCCAGTCGAGGATGGCGACGCGCTGACGGACGTGCCTGAGCGCCGGGAGGTCGCGAGCTGATAGTGGGCGGACAGCGAGGGTAGCCACGGTCCAGGATTCCCTCGTTTCAACGGCGGTCGCCGCGGCCAGGCTAAAGCGCGCGCCGGCCGGCGAGCGCACGGCCGAGTGTTATCTCGTCGGCATACTCGAGGTCGCCACCGACCGGAAGGCCGCTCGCCGGCCGGCTGATCGTGACGCCGGTCGCGGCCAACTGGCGCGCGATGTACATCGCCGTGGCGTCGCCCTCGATGTTCGGGTTGGTCGCCAGGATCACCTCGACTGGCCGTTCGCGCTCGACGCGATCGACCAGCTCCCGGATGCGCAGCTTGTCCGGCCCGACCCCGTCGACCGGCGTATTCGCCGGTGCGGTCCAGGGCAAGGACGTCGAGCGGCTCCTCGACAACACAGATCAGACTCTGGTCGCGGGTCGCATCCTGACAGACGGCGCACGGGTTCTGCTCGGTGATGTTGAAGCATCGAGAGCAGAGAACGATCCGATCCTTGACCTCGATGACGGCTTCGGCGAGCGCTAGCGCCTGCTCTCGGGGAGCCCGAAGCAGGAAGTAGGCCATCCGCGACGCCGACTTCGGGCCGACACCCGGCAGGCGGCCGAGCTCGTCGATGAGCCGGGCGACGGGTTCGACTGTGATTCTTGTCGGGCGCAAACGCTAGCCTCCGGGCACGTGAGATCGACACCGTGAGTATACAGTTCGCATTCCGCCGACGGTTTACTCATCGTCCCAGTCATTGGAGATGAGGACAGTCCGTCCACGCGAACCGTCGGCCGGCCCGATGTAGCCCTCGTCCTCCATGGCCTCAATGAGCCGGGCGGCGCGGTTGTAGCCGATGCGAAGCCGCCGCTGAAGCATGGATGCCGACGCGCTTCCCTGCTGCTTCACGATCGAGAGTGCCTGCTCGAAGAGTGGGTCGTCGGCAGCATCACCATCCTCATCCTGCGCCGGCAGCTGCAGCCATTCCTGCTCGTACTGCATCTCTGGCGCCAGCAGCTTCCAGTGCTTGACCAGCGCCTGCAACTCCTGGTCGTCGACGAACGAGCCCTGGACGCGGTGCGGCTTGGCGGCGTCGGCCGGCATGAAGAGCATGTCACCCCGCCCAAGAAGCCGCTCGGCGCCCGGCATGTCGAGGATGACGCGGCTGTCGGTCTGCGACGAGACGGCGAATGCGATCCGCGCCGGCACGTTGGCCTTGATCAGCCCGGTCAGGACGTCGACCGATGGGCGCTGGGTCGCGATCAGCAGATGGATGCCGGTCGCGCGCGCCATCTGCGCCAGCCGCACGAGCAGCGTCTCAACTTCGTCCGGCGTCGTCATCATCAGGTCGGCGAGCTCGTCGATGATGACGACGAGGTACGGCAGCTTCTCGAGCGTCGGCTCGGTCGATCGGCGCAGCTCGTAACCATCGATGTTGCGAACGCCAAGCCGCGAGAACGTCTGGTAGCGCCGCTCCATCTCGCGAAGGACCGCACGCAATGCCGGGACGACCTTGTCCATCTCCGTCACGACCGGCGTCTTCAGGTGCGGCACGCCCTCGTAACCTGAAAGCTCGACCATCTTGGGGTCGATCATGATCATCCTGAGGTCGTCGGGCGACTTGGTCAGCAGGAAGGTCGCGATGACGCTATTGATGCAGACGCTCTTGCCCGAGCCTGTTGCGCCCGCGATCAGCAGATGGGGCATGCGTGTTAGATCACCGATGACGTAGCGGCCGTTCACATCGCGACCAAGCGGAAGCGGGAGCCGCGCCTTGTTCTTGGCGAAGGTGGTCGAGTCGAGCACCTCGCGGAGCCCGACGGTCGAGATGCTGCCGTTGGGGATCTCCAGCCCGACGCGGGCCATGCCCGGCACCGGCGCCTCAATCCGCAACGACGTCGCCGCGAGAGCCAGCGCCAGGTCGTTCTGTAGCTCAGTGATGCGCCGGACCTTGACGCCCGCGCCCGGCTCCAGCGTGAAGAGCGTCACCGCGGGGCCGGGAAAGATCTCGCGGACGGTGGCTTCAACCTTGAACGAGGACAGCGTCGTCTCGATCCGGCGCGCCTTCGCCTCCAGCTCCGGACCGTCGGGTTCAGTGCTCTCATACGTCTTCAAGAGCTCGATCGATGGCAGCTTCCAGGCGCCGCGATGGACGGGGACAACCGCATCATCGGCTGGTGGCTCCGCGTCCGGTGCCTTCTTCGGGCGTTCGGCTTTCGGCCGGTTGATGACCGGCTTCACCGGCTCGATCTGCGCTGGAGTCGGATCGGGCGCCACGGCCGGCTCGGCGACCGGGTAGGCGTCGGTCCCGAGGATCCCGAGCGCCTCCGTCGCGGGCGGCCAGACGCCGGCCTGCGCATCGGCGAGAGCGCGACGGCGCGGCCGGACGCGCCGCCAAGAATCAGCGATCTCGCCGGTGTCGTATCCGGTCACCAGAAACACGCCAACGATGCCGACCCACAGCAGCGCGAGCGCCGCGCCCACCTCGCCGACGACGACCATCAGCCCGCGCGGGACCCCGCGCCCGACGCATCCGCCCGCCACCTCGACCGCGCCCTCGCGGCCCTGGAGACCGAGCAGCCCGACGATCGCCAGCAGCGCGACCGTGCCGCCGACGATCCGCCGCGTCCGTTGGGCGGCCTCGCCCGCTCGCCAGAGCTCGACGGCGACGATCGACAGGCCGAACGGGACCGCGATCGCGGCCCGGCCCATCAGAAACCGGAACCCATCGCCGGCCAGGGACAGCCCGCTGCTGCCGGCCATACCGACGATCGGAAGCGCTGCCAGCACGGCGACGGTGAAGACGCAGAACGCGAGGATCTCGTCACGAAGCCGCGGCGCCACCTCGATCCGACGGGATCGACGCGCGGCGCCAGATCCCGCGACCGACCGGTCCGGCGGAAACTCGACGAGCTTGCCGCGTGTCGTCTTCGCCCCGGAGGCGGTCTCGTTGTCCTTCTTCACCTTCAGATTCGCGCGTGCTGCCACCGTCTCATCCTCATCCCTGCATTAGTGTACGTACACTCTACGAGTTGCCGGGACGCGGGTCAAGCAGCCGGCCGGCTCGACGCTAGAACAGGCGCGCCTGGTTCACCTGCGGCGGGACGTTTTCAATCTGCGCCCGATCCTCCCGCGCCTTCGCGAGGACGATCGGCAGGCGCTCGAAGTCGGCCAGGATCGTCGCCTTGAGCGAACCCTGATGCAG
>DAOKZM010000138.1:0-7885 GCA_035325665.1 Thermomicrobiales bacterium
GATCGACCACTCCAGCGTATCGGAATCCCACGGGTCGGCCGAGGCCTGCTCGCCAGCGACCAGGCTCATCAGCATGTTGACGGTGAAGAGGATGAAGCCGAAGACGAGCACGAACAGCCCGAGCGAGATGAACAGGTTCCAGCCGGCCCAGCCAGTGCTCTCGTCGTAGGTGTAGATGCGCCGCGGCATTCCTTCGAGGCCGAGCCAGTGCATCGGCAGGAAGACGAGGTTGAAGCCGACGAACATGAAGTAGAAGTGCGCCTTGGCCAGCCCCTCGTGGAACATCTTGCCGGACATCTTCGGGAACCAGTAGTACATCGCGCCCATCAGGCCGAACAGCGACCCGCCGAACAGGACGTAGTGGAAGTGGGCGACCACGAAGTAGGAGTCCTGCTGCTGCGAGTCGACCGGCGGCGAGGCGTGCATGACGCCGGAGAGGCCACCGATGATGAACATCGAGATCATGCCGATCATGAACAACATCGGCGATTTGAGGTTGAGATGGCCGCCCCACATTGTGAAGGTCCAGTTGAAGATCTTCACGCCGGTTGGCAGCGCGATCAGCATCGTCGTCAGGCCGAAAACCGATGTCGGGACCGGACCCATGCCGACGGTGAACATGTGGTGCGCCCAGACGCTGAAGCCGAGGACGGCGATCGCGATACCGGAGAAGATGACCGCCGAGTAGCCGAACAGCGGCTTGCGCGAGAAGACCGGCACGACCTCCGACACGATGCCGAAGGCCGGCAGGATCAGGATGTATACCTCCGGATGCCCGAACACCCAGAACAGGTGTTGCCAGAGCAGCGGACTACCTCCCGCCTCGGGGACGAAGAAGTTCGTGCTGAAGAAACGGTCGAACATCAGGAACGTCGTGCCGACCGTCAGCGCCGGGAAGGCCATGACGATCAGGACGGCCGTGATCAGCGTCATCCAGACGAACGGCGGCATCCGCATCAGGCCCATACCCGGCGCCCGCATGTTGACGATCGTCACGATCATGTTGAACGAGGTCGCCAGCGACGACAGGCCGAGGATCTGGACGCCGAGGACCCACCAGTCGACGTTGTGGCCCGGCGAGTAGGCGCTGGAGGTGAGGTTCGCGTAGGAGAACCAGCCGGCGTTCGGCGCGCCTCCGGTGAACCAACCCAGGTTGATCACGATCGAGCCGAACAGCAGCACCCACCAGGAGAACGCGTTCAGCCGCGGGAAGGCGACGTCGCGAGCGCCGATCATCAGCGGCACCAGATAATTGAAGAAGGCCGCCGACATCGGCATCAGCGCGAGGAAGATCATTGTCGTGCCGTGCATCGTGAACAGCTGGTTGAAGGTATCGGCCGAGACGAAGTCGTTGCTCGGCTGAGCCAGCTGGACGCGCAGCAGCGAGGCCTCGATGCCGCCGACGAACAGGTAGAAGATCGACAGCAACAGGTACATGATGCCGATGCGCTTATGGTCGACCGTCGTGATCCACGACCAGAGCCCCGTTGGCTCGCTGAGGCCCTCGTGATGCATCGCCCCGACCTGAGAAGGGCGAGCGATCGCCCGCATTGCCATTGATATAACCCCTCGCTAGGTACGACCCCTACCGCGCGACTGTTCCTCGACCGGCGCTACTCGCTGAGCGTCTTGATGTAGTCGATGATCGCCTGGATATCCGCATCGGTTACCCGGCCCTCGAACGATGGCATGAGCGCCTGGAAGCCCTGGACGACCTTGGCGTTCGGGTTCACGATCGACTCGTGAATGTAGGCGTCATCGGCCGTGACCGTCGATCCGTCGTTGAGCGTCACCTCGTGGCCATACAGGCCCTGCCACGTCGGGCCGACGCTCGCGCTGCCGTCGATCGAGTGGCAGCCGGTGCAGCCCAGAGTCTGGGCGAGCTGCTGACCCTGCCCGCCACCCGCGGTCGGGTTCTGCTGCTCGTTGACCCAGGCATCGAAGTCGGCCGGCGTCTGCGCCTCGACCTGGAAGCGCATCAGCGCATGGCCCAGGCCGCAGAACTCGGCGCACTGCCCGTGGTAGGTCCCGGCCTCGGCAGCCTCCAGCCACATCCGGTTGGTGCGGCCCGGGATGAGGTCCGTCTTGCCGGCCAGCTGCGGCACCCAGAACGAGTGGATGACATCGTTCGACTGCAGGCTGACATCGACCATCGTGCCGGTCGGGATGTGCATTGTGTTGGTGGTCTTGATCCCCAAGTCGGGGTAGGAGAACTCGAAGAAGAACTGGTGGCCGATCACGTCGACCTTGAGCGGGTCGCCCTGATCGGTCGGCACCTCGGCCAGGTCGGCGATGATCTGCAGCGTCGGGATGGCGATGAAGACGAGGACGATCGCGGGGATGACGGTCCAGATGATCTCGAGCTTGGTGTTGCCATGCACCGGCACCGGCCGCCCGTGCGCCGTGCGCGGGGCGCGCCGGAAGCGGATGATGGTGTAGACGAGCAACCCCTCGACGAGGACGAAGACGACCGCCGCGCCGATCCAGATCAGCCCGTAGACATCCCAGATCCGATCCGCTGCCTCACCACTCCTGATGAGGGTCGACTGCGGCGCACTGCCGCAGGCAGTGAGCAGCAACGACAGCAGCGTCAGCGTGACGATCAGAAACGCCCGGGACAGATGGCCACGACGGCCACCACCCGGCCGCCGGCCCGGAAGGCGACGAACCATTCCCCACAAACCTTTCCCCGCGACGACGAACCCCAAGGAAGTGTGAAGCAGGACGGCGTTAGGTGGCCCAGTCTAGCATAGATGCCGCTCACGTTCGCCAGCCGAGCCCCAACCCATTGCGCGGCTAACGAACACGGCACCAACTGCCAGGACAGACTGAGCGATCTATCGTCCCTAGCATAGCCGACAATCGACGGATGCTCAACACCCCTCACCGAATCTCAAGTCGAAAGCTCGGGATCACCTCCCGCCCAATCGACTCCACAGCGGCCAGCGGGTCCGGCCCGAGCGGCGGCCCGAAGCTGAGGTGACGCGCACCGAGCGCCACCAGCCTCTCCAGCCGGGCGACCAGGTCAGCCGGCGTGCCGACGACGCCGATCCGCAGCATCCGCTCGTCCACCAGTGCCCGGGCGCGCGGGGTCGCGCTCGGTCATCAGCGCCCGCTCGATCGGCCGGAAGTCCTCCTCACGAACGCCGAGCCGGTCCCAGATGAGCGGGCTGAGCGCATGCCCATAGTAGGCGATCTTGTCGCGCAACACCCGCTCGGCCGCGACGGGATCGTCCGACACCGAGCACCAGATGCAGGCGGCCAGATCGAAGTTGGCCAGGTCCCGGTCCGCGCTCGCCGCGCCGTCGTGGATCAGCGGCACAACTGTCTCGTAGTGCTCCGGCGGGAAGAGCAGCGGCAGCGCGCCGTCGGCCAGCTCGCCGGCCAGCCGCAGCATCCGCGGGCTGAGCGCCGCCAGGTAGATCGGGATGCGCCGCGCGCCATCGCGCGCTCCGAAGCGCAGGTACGCTTCCGGCGACCAGCCCGGCGCTGGCTCGCCGTCGAGCACGGCCCGAAGCTGGAGCAGCGCGGCGCGCGTCGTCGCGAGCGGGCGCTCGCGCGCGATGCCGACCCACTTGAGGAACTCGCCAGCCCCGGCGCCCAGCCCGAGGTTGAAGCGGCCGCCGCTCAGCTCGTCGAGCGTCGCCGCAACCATCGCGATCTCGGCCGGATGCATCGAATAGGGGTTGAGGATGCAGGCGCCGATCTCGATCCGCTCGGTCGCCTGCGCCACCGCGGCGAGGACGACCGGGGCGGAGCGCAGGAACAGGTCGTGGCTGACCCAGAACTGGTCGAACCCCGCCGCCTCGGCAGCGTGGGCCAGCGCGACGTAGTCGCCGACCGGCAGGTCGTTGTTCAGCCGCAGCGAGAAGCGCACCCTCACGCCTCGTCCGAGCGGATGATAGCTTCGGCCTCCATCTCGACCAGATACTCGTCGCCGACCAGCCGGCTGACCTCGACCAGCGTGTTGGCCGGCCGGGCGGCCGCGAAATAGCGCCCGTGGACGCGCCCGATCGCCTCCCAGTCGTCGGCGTTGGTCACGTAGATACGGGTCCGCACCACGTCGTCCAGCCCGGCCCCGGCCGCGACCAGCGCTCGCTCGATCTTGCGGACGATGTACTCCGTCTGCGCCGCCGGGTCGCCCGCGCCGACGACCTCGCCCGCCTCGTCGGTCGCGGTCGTGCCGGAGACGTGGACGAATGGACCGACCCGCACCGCTCGCGAGAACCCGACGACCTCCTCCCAGACCGTCCCCGACGAGACGACCTGCCGCTCTGCCCACATCTTCCACTCCATTCGCGCACGCGCTGCCACTCACCGCGCCCGGCAGTATCCCACGCGCCGCGATCAGGCGCGTCGGCACCATGCTATGATCGGAGGTGGGCACCCTCAGGCTCGCGATCCATCGCCGATGGAAGGAGCGTCATCCATGAAGGGCCGCAATCGACAGGGCCGCGAGACGCGCAAGGCGAAGAAGCCCAAGCCCGCGCCAAAGCCGAACGCCCACGTCGAGCACATCCCAGGCAAGGCGATCACCCAGGCGCAGGCCAAGCACTAACGGTCGGGACGCGGGGAATGGGGCGCGGGACGCGAAGATGGAGGGGCGTATGGCATACGCCCGTCGCGGCGCCGCCCCGACGGACCGACACCATCCTCGTCCGGTGTCCCGCTTCAGCGGTGTGCTGTTTTGGCCGGGCGTATGCCATACGCCCCTCCATCTTCGAAGACTGCCGCTATCCCTCGCGGACGAGCCGCACGGAGCGGAAGCGCTTCTTGCCGGCACGGAGGACGAGGACATCGGCCAGCTCCCTGGCGGGCGTGTCGATGCCCTCGATCCGTTCGCCGTTGACGCTCAGGCCGCCCTGCGTCGCCAGCCGCCGGACCTCGTTGCGCGACGTTGCCAGACCGGCGGCGATCACGATGTCGGCGAGAGTCATGTCACCGGATATTTGGATTTCAGCGGCGATCGCCGCTGCCTCGTCGGCGGTGATCGTCCCCGCGTCCCGCGCGAACAGCATCCGCGTCTGCTCGGCTGCGGCGTCGGCGGCGACGGCGCCGTGGGTCAGCGCCGTCGCCTCCCAGGCGAGCACCATCTTGGCCTCGCGCAGCGCCTCGCCCGAGACGGAGGTAAGGTCGGCGATGCGCTCCTCCGGCAGGAAAGTAAACATGCGCATGAAGCGAGCGACGTCCTCGTCGGTCGTGTTGATCCAGAACTGGTAGTAATCGAACGGGCTGAGCATGCCGGCGTCGAGCCACATCGCGCCGCTGATCGACTTGCCCATCTTGCGCCCATCGCTGGTTGTGATCAGCGGGGTGACGAGCCCGTAGGCCTTGCCGCCGTCGGCGCGACGGATCAGATCCACCCCGGCGGTGATGTTGCCCCACTGATCGGAGCCGCCGGTCTGGAGGATGCAGCCCTCGGTGCGGAACAGGTGTAGGTAATCATAAGACTGCAGCACCCGGTAGTTGAACTCGATAAAGCTCAGCCCGGTCGTCTCCAGCCGCTGGCGATAGGCCTCGGCGGCCAGCATCTCGTTGACCGAGAAGTGCCGGCCGATGTCGCGCAGGAACGGGATCACCCGCAGGTCGAGCAGCCAGTCGGCATTGTTGATCAGCAGTGCCGGCGGGTTGGCGCCGAAGCGTCCGCCCTCGAAGTCGAGGTAGCGCGCAAACTGCTCCTTGATTCCGACGAGATTGGCCTCAATCGCCTCAAGCGTCAGCATCTGGCGCATCTCGTCCTTGCCGGACGGGTCGCCGATCATCGTCGTGCCGCCGCCGGCCAGCGCGATCGGCCGGTGGCCGAACTGCTGGAGACTGGAGATCATCATGATCGACACCAGGTTGCCGGCGTGGAGACTGCGGGCAGTCGCGTCGTACCCGTTGTAGAGCGTGACCACTCCGGACTCGAACGCCCCGCGGGGGCCCGCCTCGTCGGTCACATCCTGCACAAACCCGCGCTGGCGCACGTAGTCGATCGGGTTGACCCCGGCCTTGCGTGCCAGCTCCGGCGCCCGCTCCGTCGTCGTCGTCATGCTCGTCGCTCCACCTGCCCAGCCTGCCATCCGCGCGGCCACACCCGCGCGGTCGATCTGCTAAGGATAGAGGATGCGTCGCCGGGGCGCCGGGAGGCGCAGCCGGGGCCGGCTCGTGCCGGCCCCGGACAGGTGAGGAGCGATCAGGCAGGGCTGGGAGCGGACGGCTGCGGCCGCGGCTCGGCCGGGACGGCCGACCCACGCCAGCCGCGCCAGGCCGCGTAGGCCATCGCCCCGGCGCCGACAATGCCGGCGAAGAACGCGAACAGGCCGCCGAGCCAGGGGATCGCGCCGATGACGCCGAACACCGCCACGCCGACGGCGACTGCTAGATACGGATGCTCCGGTTGTTCGCTCCAGCCGAAGCGCCGGACCAGCCAGCCACCAGCCGCAGTCGCCGCGACGATGAAGCCGAGGAACCACAGCGCCGGCAGCAGGAAGAGCAGGATTCCGACTCCGAGCGGGATGCCGACGAGCGTCAGGATTACCGGGACGGACAGCAGCGGCAGGCCGATAAACAGGATCGCCGCCCAGCCGATCGAGCCGGCTGTCCGCTGCCCGAGCAGCGCGGCCGAGCGTGCCAGCTGTCGCCCGCCAATAGCCGCGAAGACGAGGCCAGAGACGAGGAGGACCAGCGTCATACCGAGCCAGAAGACGATGCTGAACAGTGCTGTGCTCCAGAAGTCGACCCCTTGCGTCCGGTCGATCGAGCCGGTGACGACCGCGCCATCCTCGCGGACGAGCTCGCTGCGGACCAGGCTGATGTGGTCGGTCTGCGAGCCGGACAGCAGGTGCAATGTGCCGCTGACGACGGTCACGTCGCCCTCGACGGCGCCGGAGATCCAGGCATCGCCATCGATGACGAAGAGTCCCTCGGTCACCGTCCCGGCGACCGTCGCATCGTCGCTGACGACGACAAGCGCGTCGACGCTCTCGCCGGCTTCGATCACGACTGGCCGGTTGATCTGCAGGATGAAGTCGCCATCGTCCGTGCCGTCAGCGGCGAGTGCCGACGCTGGTATCAGCGCCACGAGCAGGACGGCGGCGAGCAACGACAGGCGTGAGACGAGCTTCATGGTGTGCTCCTTTCGATGCGCGCACCCGGCCTCACGCGCCGAGGGCGACGATCACGGTTGGGACATGTGGTCAGGCCGTTCCTTTCAATGCCAGGACGCGCTACCAGGCCGTCCAGCCCCCATCGACGAAGAGCGTGTGCCCGGTGACGTAGGACGCGGCATCCGATGCCAGGAAGACGATCGGACCCTTGAGCTCCTCCGGCTTGCCGACGCGGCCCATCGGGGTCAGGCGCTCGATCGCTTGAAGGACCTCCGCCTGCTCGAAGGCGTCCGCGGTCATGGCGGAGGGAAAGTAGGCCGGGCCGATGGCGTTGACCCGGATGCCCTGTCCCGCCCAATGGACGGCCAGGTCGCGAGTCAGGTTGATCACCCCGCCCTTGCTCGCCGCGTACGACGCCGTCGGGGCGGGTAGCGAGGCGCCGGCCCCGAGGATCGAGGCAATGTTGATGATGCTGCCGCCCGTCCCAGCGTCGATCATCGCCTTCGCCGCCGCCTGAGCGCCGTAGAAGACGCCGCTCAGGTTGACGGCGATGGCACGCTCCCAGTCGGCCGGCGCGAGGTCCTCGGCCGGACCGGTGACGCCGATACCCGCGTTGTTGACCATCACGTCGACCCGTCCGAACCGCTCGAGCGCGACGCCGATCATCCGCGCCACGTCGTCCGGACTGGTCACGTCGGCACGCACCGAGGCCGCCTCCGCGCCGCCGTCCCGCAACGCCGCCGCGGTGTGTTCGGCCGCTGCCTCGTCGATGTCGGCGCAGACGACCGAGGCGCCGG
>DAOKZM010000139.1:0-7867 GCA_035325665.1 Thermomicrobiales bacterium
GACCGCCAGGTCGGCCACCGGCTGGTCCGTCCGCGCCCAGGTGCGCTCGAAGGCGTCGTTCGCTGGCGCCTCCGCGCCGGCCAGCCCGGCCAGCCCGGCCGCGATCAGCAGCACGGCCACGACGCTCGCGACCCGTGCTCGCCCGAGTATTCCGCTACTCATGCCACGCTCCGCCCTTCCGGCGTTCAGCAGTGTGATCGATCAGGTTGTGGCACCTTACGCCAGCCGAGCATATGTTTTCAACCGCCGGCCGCGATATATCCGCTCGCTACTCCGGCTTAAACTCGCAGTACAGCTTGCGCAGCGGCTCGTGGACGTGCCACTCGCCCTCCCAGCCGGGCGGAAAGGTCATCGCGTCGCCGGGGCCGAGCTCGACGGCGGCGCCGTCGGCGGCGGTGCAAGTCATCCGGCCGCTGACGACCTGGATGAACTCGCCGCGGCCTGCGAAGCGCGCCCGGAAGCGGCCGGCATCGCACTCCCAGATACCGGTGCCGACGCGCTGGTCGTCGCTGGCCCAGACCTCGCGACCGCGCGTGCCCATCGGCCTATCCAGTGCCGAGCCGATCTGTCCCCAATCCTCCAGCTCCGCCGACGCGGCGGTCGCCGGGTCGATCTTCAACGCGATCATCAGCTTCGTCCTCCCATCTTCCAGAGGGAGCGCCAGGCGCGCGGCGGGTACATGTCCCACAGCCGCTGCGACAGGCGCGGCTTGTCCGGGTAGCGGCCGATCCGCTCGACCTCCTCGGTGAGCTTGTAGCGGCCGCGGCGGACGAGAGAGTAGCCGGCCCAGCGGACTGGCTCCGGCTCCCAGTCGACCGGGGTGTGGCGGGTCATCGGCAGGCGGGTAAGGTCGGTGTCCTGTTCGGTGATCAGGTCGGCCAGCACGCGGCCGGAGAGGTTGGCGGTCGCGACGCCCTCGCCGGTGTAGCCGTAGCCCATCGCGACGCCGGTGGTGCGGTCGTACTGCATGATCGGCATGTGGTCGCGCGGGATGCCGAACACGCCGCCCCAGGAGTGGGTGAAGCGCGCGCCGGCCAGCATCGGAAACCACTCCAGCGCCGACATGCGGGCGTGCTCGAAGATATCCTCCTGCCGGTCGAGCGCGTCGGTGATGGTCGAGTTGAACGGGTACTTGCCGCGATACGGCCCGAAGGCGATCCGGCCGTCGGCGGTGTGGTTCAGGTAGGCGCCGGTCGTGCCGAAGCCGCCGAGGACGTCGCGCTCCTCCCAGCCGATCTGCTGCCAGATGTCGTCGGAGAGCGGCTCGGTGATGACGATGTGCGAGGTCGCCGGGACGATCCGCCGCCGCAGCTTCGGCAGGCGCGACAGGTAGGCCTCGCCGGCCAGGACGATCGCCTTCGCCGAGACGTTGCCTCGCTCGGTGTCGAGCCGTGGCAGCGGCCCCGGCACGTAGTCGGTCACGCGCGTCTGCTCGTAGATCACCCCGCCGTGGCGCTCGACGGCGCGGGCCAGACCGCGCGCCAGCCGGGCCGGCTGGACCGCCGCGCCCTCCTTGTTCCAGAACGAGCCGAGCGCCCCGGCGACGCGGATTCGCTCCTCGGTCTGGCTCTTGTCGAGCAGCCGGTAGTGGCCCTCGAGCCCAATCGCGCGGAACTCCTCGTACATCTCCTCCAGCTTGGGCAGGTCGTAGTCGGCGCGGGCGACCTCCAGCTCGCCGCCCTTGGCGTAGTGGGCGTCGATCCCCTCCAGCTCGCAGACGCGGCCGACGTCGTCGACCGAGTCGTACATCGCCAGCGAGACGGCGCGGGCGGCCTCGCGACCGTACTCCTCGACGAGGTCGGACGGTGGGTAGGGGAAGCCGGCGAAGCACCAGCCGCCGTTGCGGCCCGACGCGCCGAAGCCGGCGATCTCCGCCTCCAGCACGACGACTTTCAGCGACGGGTCGCGCTGCAGCAGGTGGTAGGCAGTCCAGAGACCGGTGAAGCCGGCGCCGAGGATGGCGACATCGACGGAGGTCGAGCCGTCCAGCGGCGGGCGCGGCGTCAGGTCGTCGCCCGAGTTCTCCAGCCAGAAGCTGTAGGACGCGTAATCCTTCATCGTCTACTCCCTCTCCTCGTGTTGCTCCAGCGCCCGTGACGGTCGTGCCCGAGCGTTGCCCGGCGCTTCGGCTCTGGTCGTCGTGGGGTGGAGACCGCGGCATGCTTGCATGCCAGAGCCCGTGCTGTCAACTCACGGCGCGGAGTCCACCGAGCTTGACACGACACGGGTGTCGTGCGAGCATCGCCCGCGTCCTGAGGGCCACCCGGCTACTGCGTGCGTACATTCTGATAACCGGGAGTATCCATTCGAGCTCGAGCGGCAGTGATGAGCCAGACGACAGTCGTCGCTCTGCCGGGGGCGGTTGTGGGTGCGATACATGGTGGTGTCGAGGAGTGGGAGGAATACGGGTATGGACGATCGTTCCCTGAGCGAGCAGCGCGCCGACCTGTTCCGGCAGGCCGGCCGGATGTCGCGCCGCGACGTGATGCGCCGGGGCCTGGCGCTGGGGCTGAGTCTGCCGGTGATCGCCGGCCTGCTGGCCGCCTGCGGCGGCGACGATGACGAGGAGCCGACGGCCGCCGCCACCGCGGCCGACGAGGCCGGCTCGTCGCCGACGAGCGCCCCGAGCGGCGCGGAGACGCCGGCCACCGGCGCCTCTCCGGCGACTGGCACGGGCGACACTCCGTGGTACGTCGATCCCGCGCCGGGCGACCCGCAGGCGGGCGGGACGGTCAACTACCTGCTCTACGAGGACCCGGACTCGCTGAACCCCTACATCGGGCAGACGAGCATCGCCGTCCAGGTGACGACGACGATCCTTGAGCCGTTGGCCGAGACGCTGCCGGACGGCTCGTGGAGCGCGGTGCTGGCGTCCGAGATCCCGACGCTGGAGAACGGCGGCATCTCCGAGGACCTGCTGACCGTCACCTGGAAGCTGCGCGAGGGGGTGCTCTGGCACGACGGCGAGGCGTTCACCGCCGCCGACGTCAAGTTCTCCTGGGAGGCGGGCAAGGACGTCGATGCAGGCTCGGCGCTGGCCTCGGAGTTCGAGAAGATTGCCTCGGTCGAGACGCCGGACGACCTGACCGTTGTCGTGACCTACTCCGAATTCAATCCAGCCTACGTGGACCAGTTCAAGTACATCCTGCCGCGCCATGCCACCGGTGAGATCGCCGACATGATGAACTGGGACTTCAACCGCGCGCCGGTCGGCACCGGCCCGTTCAAGTTCGAGGAGTGGGCCGCCGCCGACCACGTCACAGTCGTCAAGAACGAGGACTACCGCGAGGAGGGCAAGCCCTACCTCGACGCGATCAACTTCCTGGTCGTGCCGTCCGAAGAGTCGCGCACCGCGCAGATGCTGCAGGGCGACGCCCACGTCATGCTCTGGCCCGGCTCGGAGGCGGGGGACAAGTTCCGCGACTCCGATGTCGCTCAGGTTCGTCTGGCGCCCGGCATCTGGACGCTGGCGATGCGCTTCAACTTCTCCAAGCCGTTCGACGGCGACCCCGGCGTCGAACCGCCGCACCCGCTCTTCGGCGACCCGGAGTTCCGCAAGGCGGTCGGGCTGGCGATCAACCGCGACCGGATCGCTAACGAGGTGCTGAACGACTCGGTGCTGATCGACTCGCCGCTCTCGGTCGGCTGGATCATGAGCGAGGTCGACCCCTGGGTCTACGACCCAGACGAGGCGGCCGCGACCCTCGAGGCGGCTGGCTGGGCGCTGAACGGCGACGTCCGCGAGAAGGACGGGGTCAAGGCCGAGTTCGTCTGCAATGGCTACACCGGCTACCTGCCGAACGAGCTGGCCCAGCTCGCGATCCAGGAGGACCTCAAGAACGTCGGCATCTCGATGAAGATCGAGAACCAGGACTTCGCCGTCATCTTCGGCACCTGGGCGGACAACTCGCCGCGCATGATCGGCGACTTCGACGCGCTGTTCTACGACGACGGGCTGTTCATCGAGCCGCACGACGTCCTCGTCCGCCGCTACCACCCGGACATGGTCCCGAGCGCCGAGAACCCGTCCGGCCAGAACTTCATGCGCTGGGTGCGGCAGGATGTCGGTGAGTGGCTCGACGCCGCCGGATCGACGCCGGACCGCGACGAGCGGCGGGCAAGCTACCAGAAGGTGGCCGACGCCCTGCGCGAGGATGTCGTCGTCATCCCGGTCGTCCAGTTCACCGAGGGCAGCGCCTACTCGACCCGGCTGCACGGGTTTACGGTGAGCACCTGGGAGTATTCGACCTGGGACGCCGAGAACTGGTGGCTGGAGAGCTAGGCCGGCAGGTCGACCGGGCGCGGCTGGGGCCGCGCCCGGCCCGGGCCACTCGCGGGGAACTGGAGCGTTCGATGGGACAGTACGTCGTCCGCCGGCTGATCCTGGCCGTGCCGCTGCTGCTGGTGATCAGCATGATCGTCTTCGGGCTGCTCCAGGCGGCGCCGGGCGGGCCGATGGGCGCCTACGTCCGGCGCGGCAACTTCAGCGAGGAGGACCTGCGGCGGCTGGAGGAGCGGCTGGGGCTGAACGCGCCGGCCTACGTCCAGTATGGCAAGTGGCTCGGGCGGGTGGTCAAGCTCGACTTCGGCCAGTCGATCTCCGAGCGCCGGCCGGTGACCCAGTCGATCCGCGACCGGCTGCCGAACACGCTCTACCTGATGGCGACCGCCTGGATCGTCACGATCCTGATCGCGATCCCGATCGGCGTCATCACCGCCATCAGGCAGTACTCGTGGTTCGACCACCTCGTCACCGGCCTGACGTTCGTCGGCCAGTCGGTGCCGATCTTCTGGCTCGGCCTGATCCTGATCCTGGTGTTCTACATCTGGCTGGACAACCCGTTCGGCGACGGGCCGCTGCTGCCGGCCGGCGGGATGTACACGCTCGGTCAGGACTTCTCGCTCTGGGACCGGATCAAGCACCTCATCCTGCCGGTGACGATGCTCTCGGCCAGCTGGGTCGCTTGGTACACCCGCTTCCTGCGAGCCAGCATGCTGGAGGTCATCCATCAGGACTACATCCGGACGGCGCGGGCCAAGGGGCTGCGCGAGCAGGTCGTCGTCATGCGCCACGCCTTCCGCAACGCGGCGATCCCGCTGGTGACGCTGATGGCGCTCGACCTGCCGCTGATCTTCTCCGGGGCGCTGTTCACCGAGGTGATCTTCGCCTGGCCGGGGATGGGCCGGCTGTTCTTCACCGCCGCCGACCGGCGCGATTACCCGCTGCTGATGGCGATCATCATGATCACCGCGACGCTGATCGTTCTGTCCAACCTGCTGGCCGACATCCTCTATGCCTGGTTGGACCCGCGCATCCGCTTCCGCTAGCGACGACGTTTCGGGGATGGAGCTCATGGCAGACACCCAGGCCACCACGGCAACGCCGGCCGACGCGATCGCGGCGGCCCACGGCCGGCGCCACGACACGATGACGCGGCTGATCATCCGCCGCTTCCTGCGCCACCGGCTGGCGGTGGCCGGGCTGGTCGTCCTGGCGCTCCTCGTCCTCAGCGCCCTGCTCGCGCCAGTGATCGCCCCCTACGACCCCGACGCGCTCTCGACGACTGAGCGGCTGCAGGGGCCGTCGTCGCGACACTGGCTGGGGACGGACGACGTCGGCCGCGACATCTTCTCCCGCGTGCTCTATGGCGGGCGCATCTCGCTGCTGATCGGAGTGGCCGCGACGGCGGTCTCGCTGCTGATCGGCACCGTCGTCGGCGCGATCGCTGGCTACTTCGGCGGGTTCGTCGATAACCTGCTGATGCGGGTGGTGGACGTCTTCCTGTCGTTCCCGTCGCTGTTCATCCTGATCGTGCTGGCGACGGTGATCCGGACCAACAGCGTCCTGCGCCAGTACTCGGGGAGTATCTGGCCGATCGCGATCGTCATCGGCGGGCTGTCGTGGATGGCGCTGGCGCGGCTGATCCGGGCGACGTTCCTCAGCCTGCGCGAGAAGGAGTTCGTCGAGGCGGCGCGGGCGGCCGGGGCGAGCAACAGCCGGATCATGATCCGCCACATCCTGCCCGGCTCGCTCGGGCCGATCATCGTCCAGGGGACGCTGCTGATCGCGGCGACGATCATCACCGAGTCGGGCCTGTCCTACCTCGGCTTCGGCGTCCAGCCGCCGACCGCCACCTGGGGCACGCTGCTGGACAACGCGCAGGGCAAGATGCAGGAGCTGCCGCTCTTCGCGATCGCGCCGGGCCTGATGATCTTTCTGACGGTGATGAGCATCAACTACGTCGGCGACGGCCTGCGCGACGCCTTCGACCCGCACAGCACGCGCTAGCCGCGCTCCGAGCCGTACTGGCCGGCCTCGATCAGGAACGAGAAGTCGTCGTAGTCGAAGATGTCGATGTCCACCGGCTTCTCCAGGCCGATGTCCACGGTGCGCTGCTCGTCCGGTTCGCGGCCGGACCAGACCTCGACATAGGCGTCGGCGATGCGGGCGACGTCGGCGGCGGTGATCGCCGGCCCGTGCGAGGGGCGGACGATCGAGGACTCGCTGGCCAGGTCGCGCAGCAGCCGGATCGTCTCGTACCAGCGCGCCGGGTCGCTCGACTCGCTGTACACGTAGATGCGGCCGAGGTTGATCGCGTCGCCGGGGAAGAGGGTCCGGGTCCTGCGGTCGAAGAATGTGATGCCGCCGGAGGTGTGGCCGGGGGTGTGGTAGACGTCCAGCACCCGGTTGCCGAGGTCGATCTCGTCCCCCTCCGCCAGCCAGCCCGACGGCTCGGTGCCGGGGATGAACGCGTGCTGCGGGTGGAAATCGGCTGGCAGCCCATCTAGCTCAATCCCACCAGGCCCGAACTTCGGCGCAAACTCCTCGTTCGACAGCCCGAGCCGGAGCGACTGTGCCTCGCTCTCGTGGATGCGCACGCGCTCGAAGCGGAAGCTGGCGCCGATGTGGTCCCAGTGGGCGTGCGACTGGAGGACGAGCGGGCGACGGTCGGAGCGCGCCCGGACGAGGCCGGCGAAGTCTCCAACGCCTATGCCGGTGTCCAGCACGGCGACGTCGCGGTCGCCCTCGACGAGGAACGACTTCACGTCCTCGCTGTTCATCTTCTCACCGATGATCGTGATCCCGTCACCGGCGTCGGTGACGTCGTACCAGTTCTGCACCCGCTCGCTCATCGCTCGTCCTCGTCGCATCGGCTCTATGCATTCCAGCTTCTATGCGCCATAGCGGACGCATTGGCACTTCGGTTGATTAGCGATCATACGGCTGGCGGCGTGGCGACCCAAATCGCCGGCCAAGCATGAACTCGCATTATGCGACGCGAAAGTCATGTACTCGCTTCCTTGAAGTGAAACGGTTCGGCTGAAAACGCACTCATTCCGATGTGTCACGCAATCACTCATACGATGGATCGGTCCATCATGTAGACCACCTATACACGCCATATCCGTCGCATCGACTTCAGTATGTCACCAAGCGTGGTAAACTGGTGTACGTACACTTCGTCGGCTTCATGATAAGGATGACGTTCTAGGAGCAGCGGCCCAATGCAGCAACACGCGCATCTTGGTTCAACGCGACCCGTCTATCTGCCGCGCCAACTAGCGTTGACAGGTAGGGTCTGCGGGAACGTCGTGCGACAGTTAAAAACCAAGGCACGCAATGTCGAAGCCGAGGTCAGAACCTACAAGAAGGGGCGGATAACAGGCAGTCTGGTTATTCTGCCGGATTCGACGGGCGTTCTCGCCGTCGCGAGTAAGGTGAAGCGGCCCAGCGACACCAAAGAGGTGCTAGTAATCCCTGGCTGTCAGGTTCCCCACGATGAGTTGGAGTTTGCGACTCTTCAAGGTCGTTGCCGGTGGATAGACCCTGCCCCAGCTGAGATCGCCACCCTCACCCCGGCTGATC